>JAGQPK010000964.1 GCA_020426755.1 Planctomycetales bacterium | reverse complement strand
GGCGGTGCCGGAACCTAGCTGTCTCGGGTTGGGACTGCTTATGTTGCTGCCGTGGGCTCGACGCCGCAGGTAGTTGATACGCGGCATGCTGGAAGCATCCCCGCTCGCATCAAACCCGTTTCCGCATTGTGCAGCAACGGGTTTGGCCGTTTGTCAAAAGGGCTAGATCACACACGTGACCGATCAGAGTTGGCGTGTTCCTAGTCACTCAAGCGCGGATACGCAACAGGAACCTAGAGGGCCTGGTGTTGTGACGCTAAGTTGTCCGTTGCAGGAGGGGAGAGATAAGCACTGCGTTCGCTCCTACACTGGCAGTACATTTCGGTGCGAACCAGTTTGCAGACGATCATTTTCGGCGGCCACGGATAGCTCCGGCCGATATCATCACGCCACAGAGCGCCAGAGATGTCGTGGAGGGCTCGGGAACAACGCTCGCCATGTACATGTCTTGCCCTTGGCCGCCATGTCCAAACGATCGAAAGAAGAGGACATTGCCTTCTTCCCAAAACACGGCACCATTATCTAACTCAGGCGTGTTGATATTCGGACCTAGGTTGGTTGGATCGTTCCATGGATCGTTGACCGTCGCTCTGGACGACATATAGATATCGATGTCACCGTAGCCGCCGGGACGGTCTGACCCAAAGAACAGCATCAGCCCATCGTCCGTCATCATCGGGTGACTCGCTCGAAATTCAGTATTGATCGACGGCCCGAGGTTCTCGACAGTCCACTCACTATCCAGCGAGGCGCGAGTGCCCTCGTATAGGTCAGCGCCGCCATTTGTACCTGGCCGTTCCGATGCGAAGAGCATGTGTAATCCGTCCGCAGTCATCGTGGGATTGGAATCCCGAAATGCCGTGCTGATCGGCTCCGGAATCAACTGCGGCGTGCCCCAGGGCGAATCAGCTGAAACTCGAGAGATCGCAAAGATGTCCTGAGAACGTTCCGCAGTGTCTTGTGAAATCAAGGCCCATGTTCTGTCCGGCGAAATGAACCGTAGAAACTCGAGGCCATCCGAGTTTAATTCTGACACGGCTACCGGGGACCTCCATTCATCATTTACCGACTCGCGTGTTGAAACGTAGATATCGGATCCGAAATTGAAATAGAACGCTAGTCCATCGTCGGATATGGCGGTAGGAGTCCCGCTGTTAGTCTCGTCATTGAGAATCGGTCCGAGATTGACTGCCGGTCCGAGCACGAATTGGGCGTTTGCATAATTCGTTTGCACGCATGCGATACTCGCGACGATGCAAGAAGATAATACGATGGCCTTCAAATAGCTGGGCAGTTCCATCAAGTCTAGTTCTCCACTCAAGAGGCGTTTAATTCGACGCTCGACGGCTCGCGGTTGGTTAGCGGACATGCCAACTCCTAGCATGACGTTGGGGTCAACGACACGCTCCATCGAGGTCACGAGATACTTTGCCAGGACTTCACCACTGCCGCTGTAGTGCGTTACATGGCTATCGCAGATTTCCTCTCTGGCAACACTTAGTTCTTCAAATAACGATGTGACGAACGGGTTCCACCAGACCACGACCCCGACAATTTGCTCAAACAAGACAACGGCGTAGTCGCATCGGTTCACGTGGCACAATTCATGGAGGAGTGCGGCAGTGAGTTCAGATGAATCGCCTTGTTTTGCTTGTCGTACGAGAGCGTACGGCAAGATGATTTTGGGCCTGACGATGCCGATCGTGAACGGCCACGGTGTGTGGCGAGACATGAGCAACTCGACATGGCGTTTGACTCCCGTTTCGCTACGCAACTTCGTAGCAGTTGCCAAGATGCCGCTGTCCTTCACGTGTTCTAGACGCAGCAGATACTGACGTTGACGCACTCGCCGAGTCGCCACCGAGGCGGCCGAAAGAACGACGCCGATCGCCCAGGCGGTAGCGAAGAGTCCAGGTATGCTGAACTTGGTCCTGCGAGGGCGAGAGCGTGAACTGGTTGTGGCGGTTTCAAGTTCGGTGGATTCGGCATCGGGCAAACGTGATTCAACGACGGACCTTTCGGCGATGACGGCGACAGAGGTCGGCAAATGGAACGCGGCCCGAACGATCGGTGAGTAGACGCAAGCAACGAATAGCGGCACGGAGACAACTGCAGCCAGACTGCTCAGGGCGATTGCATGTCGCAGCGATGGCTCAGCATTTCGGCACATCCGCAACGCAAGTGTTCCAGCAGCGGAAACGAACGTGATGCTCAGGGCGACGTGCGATACGAAAGAAGGGAATGAGTTGAGGTCGAATGCGAGCATGGTCACTTCTTCTTCGAGTTCTTCTTTGTCACTTTGCGTTGTTCTTCATAGACCTTCTTCACCTGCTCCACTTCCTTGGGGCTGATCTTTTGCCGACCGAGCAAACTGAGGATTAATTGACT
>JAGQPK010000963.1 GCA_020426755.1 Planctomycetales bacterium | reverse complement strand
AACATTCAACATTCAACATTCAACATTCAACATTCAACATTCAACATTCAACATTCAACATTCAACATTCAACATTCAACATTCAACATTCGATATTCGCTTCTCACCGCCGGTCCTGGCTATAGATCAGCAGCGAATAGGGACCGATCGACAGCGTACCTTGACTCGGCATGCCGTCGCGCGAGCCCGATGTTGCTTCGACGTCGCCACTGGGATGATTGCCGAAGACGTCGCTGTAGGAGCGAGCGTCACTGTTGAACCGTAGCCGCCAGGTCCCAGCATTCGGGAACCCTAGCAAGTAATTCTCGCGCGGTTGGCTATTGAAGTTTGCAACCACGATCACATCGTCTCCCGCACCGCGCTGATCCCAACGCTGCCAACCGATCACCTTGTCGGTGTCATTGACATGATGCACGTAGACGCCTTGACCACTGAGTCCCCGCGTGTTTCCTGTGCGGTTCAGCCGAAGCCGAATCAAATCACGATACATGCGTACGATGCCCGAATACGACTCGTTCAAATCCCAATCAAGCGGCACGTCATCGCGGAACCATTCGCCTTGCAAGAACTCCTGACCTTGAAATAACATCGGGATGCCCGGCGCCGTAAACACGAGTCCTGCGGCCAGCGTCGATCGACGTTGTGCATACCACCCCGTCGGATCATCGGGATTGATTTCAGACGGCACGCGTGACTTGCCGTTTGCCACCTCGTCGTGCGATTCACTATACACGACACGCTGAAATGCATCCCCGTTGTAGCGACAGGTCAGTGCGTGCGCAATCGCTTGCATCGAACGGTCACCGTCTTCGATGACACTTACTGCGGCACGGACTGGATGCACGAAATTCGCATCCCATTGTGTATGAAAACCTGCTCCGCCCGCACCGTCATCTTTCGTTAACCACTCGTTGTTGCGTAAGTCTTCGGCGATCGTGATGCAGTTCGGGAAACGCTGACGAACATCGCGGTTGATCCATTGCGATAACCCCCAGCCGTCGGGCAGCGAGTCACCTGGATCCCCTTCGTTACCACGGACGCTGCGAATGTAAAGCGTCATGTCGAATCGCAGACCATCCATATGATAGTCTTCCAGCCACATCATCGCGTTGTCGTGAATGAACTGACGAACTTCGCCACGCCCATAGTCGGGGCGAGTATGTCCCCAGGGCGTTTCGCCCTTCCAGTCGTTGTAGAAGTAGATGCCGCCACCACCATTTTCGCTCCAGCCATCGAATTGCCAGAGATCCAAATCGCTAGGGCCAAAGTGATTGTAGACAACATCCAGCACCACACCGAAACCGGCTCGGTGGGCTGCCTTGACGAACTTCTTCAACGCATTGGGACCACCGTAAGCGCTCTCGACCGCAAAAATGTGAGCCGGATTGTATCCCCACGAGAAGTCACCCGCAAACTCTGCCAGCGGCATTAGCTGGAGTACGTTCACACCCAACTTCTTCAAGTGGTCAAAACGGTCGATCACGTCGCGCAGTTCGCCAGGCGTGCCGCCTGGATCATCGTTGAAGGATCCCACATGCAGCTCGTAGATCACAAGCTCATTGAATGGTGGCAACTTGTAGTCGTCCCCCTCCCAATCAAAGCCGTTGTTGTATACGACCGAGTTGCCGACTGAATTCGTGACTTCTCGCGCGTACGGATCCATCCGAGAAAGTTTCTGCTCGCCGTTCCAGATTATGAAGCGATATTCGTCACCAATTTTGGCTTCCGCCGCAACGCCGTACCAATAGCCGTTCATTTCCGACGTCAACGTATGAGTCGTTTCGTCCCAGTTGTTGAATGAACCAACTACCGCCACCTTGTCCGCGTTGGGCGCCCAAACCCTAAAAGCAACGCCACCCTCAACGACTAGCGCCCCCATACCAGCGGCCTTTTCGACGACCTGACTCATGCAACGAACTCCACGACAAGGATTTGAATTAGGATCGTTACGTCCGCGTCGCGCAAGTCGACGTGAATCAGTAGCGGTCGATGATAGACTTACAAACTTTACGCGTTGATCGGACACTCGGACCTGACAACTACTCGATTGATCACGCGAACGACACCAGGCGTCCGCTTCGCAGCTTCTTGTGCCTGCTGCTTCAGATAGAACGATTTCACACTTCCAGTCAGTACCGTCACGCCGTTCTCGCTGTGCGAATGAACGCGATCCAGACAACGATAGCCGGTATTGCCCAACGATCGGCGTACGTCGTCACGTAGCGAGTGACTAAGAATTGGCAGCGGTGCTGCCCCGTTGTGCGGACCATGGAATTTGACCGGCGGACACACCAACAGATTCATGCTTCCCACCCTGTAGTTCGCATTGTTGACGTTGCAATCGCGTCGCGACACTCGATGCGCGCCATTGGCGCCCAGCATCGAGCGA
>JAGQPK010000962.1 GCA_020426755.1 Planctomycetales bacterium | reverse complement strand
CCGGACCGCCGCGTTGGAAAGGAATTCACTTTAAGAACAGTCGGCAAGATGATAACGCGATTACGTATGCCGACATTGAGTATGCACAGAGCCCGGACGGGTCGGTCGGCGTATTGGAAAGCAATGCAGAAATCAATCATGTCTCCTTCAAGGGCACTCACTACCGAATGGTCTACGCGACCAACGCGTCGATTCTCGTCCACAACTCGGACTTCCCCGACATGTTTGCCGAGAATGAAGATCCGGCCGAGCTCGGGTTGGACAATATCTCCGAGCATATTAAGGCGACTGGACGCACACCCGCAGGCGGCCGATTCATTATTCAAGGGAATCGTTTTGGTCTAAACAAGGGACACAATGATGTCATCGATGTCGACAGCAATCGTGTGACACAGGGACCGATCGTTCAGATTCTAGATAACGTGTTTACGGGATCCGGCGATGAGTTGCTCGATTTGGGCGGCGACGTCTATGTGGCCGGGAATCTGTTTCGCGGTGTCGCCAAGGATGATTCCACCAGCGACCGTGGTTACGCAAATGCAATTTCGACAGGCGACGCGGGGGCCAACACGACGATTGTCGTTACGCGGAACTTGTTTGTCGACGTCGATCATGCCATCAACTTAAAGGCGTCCGCAGCGACGATCTTTGAATACAACACGGTGGTCGATATTCATCCGGATTTTCTCGATCGGTTTGGTAACCCGAGCGTTGCGTCGGCCATCAATTTGTATGTTGATGAACCGGGGGCGACGCGCGGGTTGGGAGCCTACGCAGGACAAAACGTCTTCTGGAACGTGCCCCGCGTGTTCGGTAACGCGGATCTGCCGAGTGGGCAGACCAGTGCGCTGCAGTTCGAAAATAACCTGTTGCCTGCCGAGTTGGCGCTGACTTCGCCCGGCGAAAGAGCCGCAACGGTGCTCGATCTTGGGACTGGCAACGTCGTCGAACAAGCTCGCTTTGTGGACGCGGCACTCGTGGACTACCATGCCGCACCAGGTTCCGCTGCTGTGGCTCCCGACCTGCCGATGTCGTGGGGTATCGATGCCGAAAATCGGATTTGGATCACCGACGAGCCAGCGGAACGCACGGCCTCGAATGCCGCTTCTTTGACGGTGGGAGGTCCCGGCATGTTCGCGTATCGCTACCGTGTCAACGGAGGTGAGTGGACGGATGCGATTCCTATCGGCAGCGGCTTTGATCGAAATGGTACCGTGCGAACGGCCAAGATTGAATTCTTAGGGCTGCCCGAAGGCAGCTACTACGTCGATGTTCAAGGGCGCGACTTTGCCGGCGTCTGGCAGACGGATGTCACGCGTTCACGGACGTGGACCGTTGAGTCCGGCTACTCACAACTGCTGATCAATGAAGTGCTGGCTGACAATCAGACGACGTCGCGCAGCAACGGCGGGCATCCGGACATGGTCGAACTTTACAATGCGGGACAGACGCCGATCAACTTGCGTGGACTGCAGCTTAGCGACAATCGCAACCAGCCCAACAAGTTTGTATTCACTGACAACGTCATTTTGCCGGGAGGCGGCTACGTTGTTGTGCAATCGGCCAACGGATTGTCGCCCGCCGCCAATCAATTCGACTTCGCTCTCGATAACGATGGTGAAGGCGTCTACCTGTTCTCACCCGCCGGTGTCATGATCGATTCCGTTGAGTTTGGATCGCAAGTCCCGGATAAGTCAGTGGGGCGGGTGGGTACGAGTCGTAAATGGGCACTGACCGAACCCACGTTCGGCTCGGCAAATCAGGCGGCGCGGCTCGGAGACCCGGCCTGGCTATCCATTAACGAATGGCTGGCGGCTGCGCCCGGTCAGCCAGATTTCGTTGAACTTTACAACGCGGACACCTTGCCCGTCGCGATCGGCGGGTTTTACATTTCCGATGCCGGTGACGGTACGCCGCAACGCCAGCAGATTAAGCCGCTGTCGTATGTCGCGCCGCGAGGCTTCTTGGCGTTTGAAGCGAATGCCTCGAACAGGGAGGCCACGCGCTTGGAGTTCGGGCTGAATCATCGGCACGAGACGCTCCGTTTGAGCGACGCGCACCTGCAGGCGATCGACACCGTGGTGTATGTCGGGCAGGTTCCGGGTATCTCGCAGGGGCGGCTGCCGGACGGCGGACTGTTGCTGTCATCCTTCAGCCAGCCGACTCCAGGTTGGGTGAACGGTGTGGCTGTACCAGGTGATCTTGATGGAGATGGGCTGGTGGACATCATCGATGTCGATCTGTTGTGTCAGCGGATTCGATCCGCCGACGCCCCGGACGATCGCACGGATCTCAATCGAGACCGAAAGCTTGATCGAGATGACATGCGCTACCTGTTGGAGGTCATGCTCGGCACGACCGTTGGTGATTCCAATCTCGATGGAGTATTTGATT
>JAGQPK010000961.1 GCA_020426755.1 Planctomycetales bacterium | reverse complement strand
AGCCACCAGATGCGGTCGAAACGGCAAAGTTGAACGGTTGACCCGAGCTGTCTGCGTCGTGGCCGCCGTACTGCAAGCCCACACCCGCATTCGCAATGCTCGCCATCGCGGTGCACATCGTGCACACAACAACCACACGAAATCTCTTTAACATGACCCAATCACCTGTTGCTGCGTCTAAAATGTTGCCGTTGAGGTCACAAAGTATGGAACCGTGATTCCGCCGCACTGCCAAAACTAAGACCGATCAACACGCCTATCCTAAACAGACCCGCGATACCCCACAAGGCCCAAAACTAAAAATCTTGCCTAGAGTCACAATTGGAGGGAACCGCATTCGTGCTTAACGTGCCGCCCAGCAATGGCCAGTCCCTCTTAGCAGTTGCTGGGAGCTCCGCTGTCCGAAAGCGGTATTTAAGCGGCAACGCCACGGCGGATTGCCCTGTCCACTGGCACCTCTACGAGCTACGGCTGATTCACCTTTTCCGCCTCTTGCTTTTCCACTCCGTTCAATTGCCGATACTTTTCTTCGTACTTCTGGGCCAGATCCGTATGACGGCTCCCCAGATCAACGCGTCTACCTTGAACGAAGGCGAGCAGCGTTGCCGTTTCTGTATCCAGCGGACTGCCATCGGTGACGATCAGCGTTGCGTGTTTGCCGATTTCCAACGAACCAACTCGATCCGCCACCCCTAAAATCTGTGCCGGATAGAGCGTGAGTGCCTTGATCGCTTCATCCTCCGGTAGCCCGTAAGCCACGGCAGTCGCTGCGTGGTACGGCAAGTTACGCAGATTCGAGGCATCAAATCGTTCGTCACCGCCGATGCAAAATTCGAGTCCCGCCTGATGCAATCTGGCAGGCAACGTGTAGGCGGCATCGACGGGATCGTGTCTTCGCTGGGGTAATCGATAGACGGCCGGTACGATGACCGGGACATGTCGCTCACGCAGTAGTGGCGCACACGACTCCGCGTCGTATCCCCCCCGCACAATCAATTTCAATTGATATTCCGCAGCAAAGGCCACCGCGGCTTCAATCTGACTGCGTCGATCTGCTTCCACGATCACGGGCACTTCTCCCTTGAGCACGGGCAGCATCGCGTCCAGTCGAACATCAATGGGAACAGCTTCCGAGGCCGCGCGTGCTCGTTGATAACGACGCGCATCCTCAAAGAATTCCCGCAACGACTTCAGTGCGTCGCCAGAGCGGTTACCGCGACGCTCACCGACCGGCCAGTTGATGTGCATGGCAGCCGGTGAACGAACCGTCATGTCTTCCCACGTCCAACCATCGAGTTGCATGACAGCGGACATGCCGGCGATTCGACCACCGGTGGGAGAACTCAGCGTCAGCAGCACACCGTTAGCGCGAGTGACCGGGATCAGCTCGCTATCCGGATTCACGGCGACCTGCGCTTTCGCATTCGGATTAAACTCACCTGCCTCCGCGGCATCTTTCGTCGCGCGGATCGAGTTGATCTCCGTCAATCCGAGCTGGCCCACGGCGCAGAACAGCCCTGGATAAACATGCTTGCCAGCCCCGTCAATCTGCAACGTGTCCGGCGGCAACGCAACCTCGGTCCCGACTGCGACGACCTTGCCGTTGTCGAAAAGCAGAGTGCCCTTGTCCAACGTAGGCTGACTTACCAAGTGAATTGTCGCATTCACGATTGCCACTGGCTGTGTCTGAGGCGCGCCAGCCGCGCGCGGATGCGCATGCGTGACGGACACATTCAACCAAGTCGCTAAGCAGAACGCCAACCAGCCCACGCATCGACAACTCGCGTGCCGAGCGAACCGCCGCATCGAAGATCGGTCCAATGTCATCGCACACCCTCACGCTTGTGATCCATTTGACGTTGTAATTCCAACTGACGACGTGCGTCCTTCAAGCGGCAGTACAAATCTTCTCGTGGCCACAAGTCGCGTTCCTCCGGCTCGTCAGCCTTGCGAGACGAGCCTTTGCCGGAGTCCAAAGCCTTTTGGATCAGCGCCGCACGCATTTCGCGCCAGTGCGTCTGCTGCTGGCGATCCGCATCCGCGTCAAAATACTTTCGACCGTCGATCCAGGTCTGCAGGCAGCGACTGCGAGGAGATAACGGCGGTCCACTCCAGAGCACCAAATCCGCTTGCTTGTCAGGCTCGATTGAACCGACCAGGTGATCAATCCGCAGCTGCTTGGCCGGATTCAATGTCACAAATTTGAGTGCTTCCTCGTCGGGAACACCACCGTACTTCACGGCCTTTCCCGCCTCATGATTTAGATGTCGGGCCAGCTCCGCGTCATCCGAGTTAAATGAAACGACAATCCCTTGCTGGTGCATTAGCGCTCCGTTGTAAGGAATTGCGTCGATCACTTCGTACTTGTAGGCCCACCAGTCAGAAAATGACGACG
>JAGQPK010000960.1 GCA_020426755.1 Planctomycetales bacterium | reverse complement strand
AGTAGTAGCGGCGACGCACCTCGGTGGCTACCTCCGGTAACGTCAACGGTGTCGCCGCGTTTAACGGATCGCCGGTAAACACGATGTAGCGATCGTAGAGCTGTGACGCTTGGTTCTCGGGCAATCCGCTGGGCGATGCCACCGAGTCGAACCGCAGGCCGAGACTTGGATCGTTGAGTAACGCCAAGAAAGTATCGTCATACGGGAGCGGCAACTGCGCCAGCGCTGGTCCCAACACAGCGAGACGAGGCGGATCTGCCATCACATTGGCAATTGTTGTCACTGGCGATGCCGGGTTGGACGGGCGTGTGATTGCGATACGCCAAACCGGGCTGAAGTTCGTTCCATCTGTTGCGAGCCGTGTTAGATCCAACAGTCCATTGGTGTAGAGTTCAGCAGGCAGACCTAGGGCGCCATTGGCGGTGCTTAGATTCTGGGCTTCATTGCCCGTAGCCATTAGCTCCAGAAACAACGATCCTTGCGGGATGCGGAATTGATCGAGCGTCGCGTCGATCGTCATGGGATCCGTTTCCGTTCGCTTCGTAAAATCCTGGGGATTGTCCGAGTCGTTCGGATCCGCCACATCCAAGTCGGTGTCGCGCACGCGCCGATCATGGATGGCCTTGCTTTCTGTAATCAATAGCTCGGGCGATTCACATCCCCAGACGATGCGTCGATCGGCTTGCTCAAACGCTTGAACGGTCGCGTAGTTGTCATCGACATTCCAACCGTTGTCATCGAACGGATCAACATCGTACTCGAATGGCGTCATGATCGCGTCAGGATCACGGAAGTCGACAACATTGATTGCCCACTGAGCCAACCGGCGAGCGGTGATTTCCTTGGCATCGCCACTGGCGACTTCAATTTCAAAGTTGTCGTCCATTGCCAAGTACGCCAGGCAATAGAGATATCGAGCCAACAGTTGCCGCGAGAAAATTGGATTGGAAGAGTTGTCAATGCCGCGCGTTGCGTCTTCGAAGTTGGGATCGATACCACCGAATTGCACGGGCCGCGTCTCGAACGCGGTGCCGGGCCAAACGGCTTCCTCGACCTTACCCGTCGTCGTGTTCAGCGATTCTGTCGGCTCATCCACGATCAGGTCGCCATCATCGTCGATGCCATTGCCGATCAGGCGATTGATGTCGAACTTCTTGCCTTCGCGGATTTCAGGCGAAAGCAGCAGACTCAGTTGTAACGTCAGGAACTGCTCCAGCGCCACTGGATCACTGGCGAGTGACGTGTTGTGCCTGACGAGACGTAAGCGAGCCAGTTCGACGATTGACATCCCCGTGGCAACTCGTTCGCCGTTGTCCGGAAAGACACCGGGCGCGGTTGGCACTTCAAAGGAGCGTGTCGTCATGCGCCGCCGCAGTGCCAAACTTTGCAACATGTTGGCGGCCGGCACCGGGGGAGTTAGTTCGAAGATGTTGATGAGCCGCGTCGGCGAACGCAACTCTTCCATGTCGTTGTAGCGCAACAGCACTTCTAAATCGTGATCCGTGTAGGCGCTGTCGTTGCCTTGCGTTGTGACGAGGTTGAACTCGTAAGGATTATCACGCATCGCGTTATACGGCAGTCCCGTATAGGGCCCGCCGTTGACTTGATAAAGCTGCCCCAGCGCTGTCAGTGAACCAATGTTGGTCATGTTGGCGTAGCGTGCTTGGCCGCGGAGATCGAGGTAGACCGAACCAACTCCGTGTAGATCCGGTGGCGTTTGATAGAGATCACCTTCGCCCAGCGATGGACTCAAATAGTCTCCCGCCAGTCCCCAGTTCTGAAACGTGTGAAGCAGTGCTTCGGTCGGCAGAGTCGGGTACTGCATCGGTACGGGTGCCGCGGCCGTCACTTCGGGCAAGCCTGGCGCTGCGAACGGTGTTTCGAACTGCTCGGGGCTCAAGTAACGCTCATTTACCAAGCCGGTTACCTTGGGCAGCATATTGAAGTAGGCCGCAAACGGCGCCATCAATTCGTCCATGCGCAGTTCCGCCGGACCGTAACCTTGCCCCAGCATCACTTGTGAGATGTCACCAGTGCCGCCAGCTGCCAAACTATCGGTACCGGAACTGATGGACTGACGTGAAGCCAAGAGATTAACTTGTTCGCGCGAGCCGGCTGCATTGATGTTGATACGGCCGTCCATGTCGACGCACAGAATGGCATAGAGTGGCTTGTACATCCGACCGTCAGGCGACGTCTTAATCGGCGCACCGAGATCGACCCAGATGCTGTCCATCACGCCGTCGCCATCATTGTCGACATCCCAGGGGCCACGTATGAGCGGCATGTCCGCCAGACCGTCACTGTCGAAGTCATCGATGATGCCGTCGCCATCGTTGTCGAAGTCAAGGCAATCTGGCAAACCGTCGAAGTCGGTGTCGGCGGACAACGCGAAACGCG
>JAGQPK010000095.1 GCA_020426755.1 Planctomycetales bacterium | reverse complement strand
TCTATCCGGAACCCTGCCCAATCGTTACGCTCGAGATGGTGTCGTCTCGATCGTTGTTCATGCCTGAGCGAATACGCGATGGCATCATAGTTCCCTCGTTCGATGTTGCGAGTGCCAAAAAGATCTTTGTGCTCAAAACATCAGGGTTTGGCGCTCTGGACTTTGGCGATGTGCTGCCACCTGGCCTGGGCGCTGATGAGTTGCTCGCTGACCTGGGCGTCTCAGGCTCCAGCAGCGCCGACTGCTTGCAATTCGCCAAACTTTATTTCGTTCCCGAACCAAGCGGCATCGCAGCGTTTGGAATCGCGTTGCCGTTGTTGATTCGCATGTCGCGACGACGAAGGGAACGCATGAGTTGCGACGGCGGGAGCGACGATGTGATTGTGCAGCTGGTATCTAGGCGGTTCGATCAGCCGGTGTAGTTCGCAGAAGCGATTGGATACGGCAGCCGAGTGTTCGAATCGGTCCCTTGCTCGTGGCCATCTCACAGGCGACCGTCAACACGAACGCTGGTGTTGCCACCTACTGTAAACAGTTACAATGACGTAACGCTACCTAGACCAACACAGTCGACTTCGCAACTCGCCCGACATTGCGTGTTGTGTGCCGCATCTGCTGCAGGACATGATTTGCAAACGCGTTGGTCTCGTACTTGGCGGGCGCTGCTGGAGTCACCGATTTCTGGGAGACTACGCCATGCATAGTCAGTCGTTCGTACGCGCTATCGCCGGTTGCCTGTTGTTGATCGCGCAGCTTGCTCTGGTACCCACTGTTGCCAGAGCAGATCTGTTTTGCGGTTGGAACGTTAACGACGCTGTCACACTGTTATACGATCCAAGTACCGGCGAACTCTATTTAGACGTGGCATTGGATGAAGGTCATCGAGGCGTCACGACTCTCGAGATCACTTCGAAGAGTGGTCTGTTCACGGGGGTGGCTGCTGACGGACTTGTCTCGCCACCATTCGACGTTTTCACATCCGAAAAGTATTTCTTGCTGAAGACCGTCGGCATCGGCGACACGGCTTTAGGGCCAGCATTGCCGCCCGGTTTGAGCGTAGACTTTCTGCAGTCAGACTTGTCGATTGATGGTTCTTATTATCGCGGGGGAAGTCTCAGAACTGGCGGAGGCGGCGGTCCTTACTTCGGTATCCTAGAATGTCTGACTTCTGGTGATTTGGACTACAACCAACGCCTCGACAGCGGAGATCTCGACCTACTTGCATCGGCGATGCAGCACAACGACGCGATGTTCGATCTAGATGGCGACGGAGACGCGGATTTAGAAGACTGGATCAACTGGGTTCACGAGTGGAAGTACACGTGGATTGGAGACGCCGATCTGAATGGTGAGTTCAACAGCTCCGATCTGGTGAGTGTCTTTAGTGCCGGTACGTACGAAGATGGCCTGCCGCACAACTCGACTTGGTTGACAGGCGATTGGAATGGCGATTTTGAGTTCGACACGGGGGATTTAGTCTTCGCATTTCAAGACGGCGGTTATGAGCAGGGGACGCGCGACGTGTTCCCTGATCGACCGGACAAACAAACATGGTTTGGTGACGCCAACCTGGACGGCGAGTTTGATACCGAAGACTTGGTGGCAGTCTTTCGGTCCGGCAAGTACGAAGACGACATCCCACTCAACGCCGACTGGGCCGACGGCGACTGGAATGGCGATGGCGAATTTGACACGGCCGACTTTATCCTGGCGTTCCAGGACGCTGGCTACGAAAGCGGACCGCGCGCGTCGGTTGCAGCAGTTCCCGAACCTGGCCAGGTCAGTTTGCTCGTGATTGGACTGTGCGGATTCATACAAATCGCATCCGCGCGCCCCAGGTTAGACGCTGAGATTATACGCCGATGAAATTCCGTGGCTCGTGTCGAGCCGGTTGACGAAACGAGCCGCTTCATTCCCGCTGATGCCGTTCGCCGACATGTCTGGTCGCGGGCCGCGTGTGATCGAATCACTTGAGTCTGTGTACGGCGGCTGGCCGTGAAGTGCGAGATGAGTGAGCAACGTCGCGTTACTTTACGAGGGTTCGATCACGGCGCCGCGGTAGACCATCTTCTTTCCTGCGGCGGAGAAGCGGGCTTCCAGTTGAGGAATGTCGTTGACCCGTCCTAAGACGATGACAACATCACCGGACGCAAGCTTGGTTGAGCCACTGGGGCTCATGGTCAGTCGACCGTCGGCGTGTCGAAGTCCGACGATTAGGAAGCCGTGATTGCTACGAATCTGAATCGTACTCAGCTCTTGATTGACGAGTGATGAGGTCGGTTCAACCACCAATTCATCGAATTGCAGTCCGATTTGCCCGAGATCTTCTTTCATGTCGTCGCGGTTGGTCAACGACATCAGGAGGGTTTCCGCAGTCGGACGAATAATGAGCTGGGCGACTTTCGTGGCACCGATCGTGGTGGGCAAGATCACACTGTTGGCGCCGCAGCCCAGGAGTTTCTTCTCCGTCCGTGGATTTTCGCCCCGAGCGATAATCAGGATTTCCGAGTTCAATTCGCGTGCGGTGATCGTGACGAAGACATTTGTGGCGTCTTCGGACAACACGACTGCCAGCACCGATGCTTGGCGAATGCCGGCCTGTTCCAGCACGAGTTCCTCGGTCGCGTCACCGTTGACGATCAGATAGCCCAGGTCGATAGCTGCCTGCAGTCGGCGCTCGTCGCTGTCGATGATGACGAATTGGCGTTTCGCCGAGAAAAGCTCTCGCGCCAAAATCGTCCCCATTCGGCCAAAACCACAGATGATCGTATGACGTTGAAGTTGCGCGATGTCCCGCGTCATGCGTCTTGCTCCCAATGCCTTATTGAGCTCGCCGTCGATCAGCATCTGCATGAAGCCACCCACGGTGTAGATCACGGCCCCGTACCCGGCGATGATAACGACAATCGTCAGGGCTCTTAGTTGAAGCGACTGGACGGGTTGGACTTCGCCATATCCCACACCAAAGATGGTGATGATGACCATGTAGATGGAGTCTTCGAGCTTCCATCCCGCCGACACGTAGCCAATCACGGCAACGACCAGAATGCAGACGAAAAGCGTGATCCCCGTCACAATTTTTCGTAGGGGACCGGATTCCAACATTGCATTCGCTGCCTGCGTACCAAGGGCCGGGACAAGACCCGGCCCCGGACCGATGGATCGAATAAATGCAATGTCCGTGCCGAGAAAGCGAGAATCAAGGAATGCTCGCGGTGGGCAGTTGTTTTCGAGGCCTCTCGACCATGTGGACTCGGTCCGGGCAACCACAAGACGGTCGTCACGTGCGTAAGTGACGGGCAGATGCTGCCTAGTGCTTCGTCATCTCGATGGCATCAGGTAGCTAACAGATCACTGGAATGAAGTTGCCGTTGAGTCGTAGCGTTTCTCTGCGTCATTGCAACTCCGCGATAAGAATTAGATCGCAAAGGCGCGAAGACGCAGGGACGCGAGGCTTTCTGCGGCGAGGTGAACTACCGTGACGAACGATCGATGAGCGAACCTCGGACGCACGCTAACGCTCCGAATGCAACGTTCAGCTGATCACTGGCAGTGTTAACCAACGGTGACCGTGGCATTGACAAGAGCGGGTAAGACCAGAGGCGGCGATGTATTGGATCGCGCAGCGATCGCATTCGTGCGTGCTCGACGCGCCGATCAGGCAGAAGTCCGTAAGCGTTTAGCACGTGCGGAGGCAGATCGTTCGGTAAGTGGGAGCGGGACGCGATGTCGAACAAAGCGACAACTGCGCGGCCGCACTCCAAAATCACGACAAACTGCCGAGAAACGCGCGGATCTCGCCATTGACGATGCCTGGATTCTCCAACGGAGACAAGTGCCCAGCGTGTGGCACTTCGACATATGTCGCACGGGGCAAGGCAGCGGCGACTTGGCGCATTTCCTCTGCGGGCGTGATCACGTCCTCGCTGCCACAGATCACGAGCACCGGTAGGTTAATCTCACCAAGTCGCTCGGTCATGTCCGGTCGCTCGGCCATACCGCGCAGCGCTGCGGCAATCGTCGTACGATGCGTCGTCGTCATGACGGTTAGCAATTGTGCAGCGACATGAGGCAACTCAGTTTGATTCTCCGGCGCCAACAACTTCTTCAGCATATCTTCGCCTGCCGTTTGAAATCCGTCGCGTATGACACGTTCGGCCAATTGCAAGCGTCCCCGCGCAACGGCTTCGGTATCGTTCTTCGCGCGCGTATCGCAGAGGATCAATCCATTCAGACGCTCACGATAGCGGTCCCAAAACTGCCACGCGATGTAGCCGCCCATCGAAAGCCCGCACAGCGTAATCGGTGTCGAGATATCCAACGCGTCGAGCAGCGCTGCCAGGTCGTCTGCGAAATCGGACATTTGCAGCGTCCCCTCCACGGCAGCGTTAACGCCGAAACCGCGCAGATCAGGCGCGATCACTCGCGCCACACGCGATAGCTCGTCAAACTGCGCCGACCATTGAGTATGATCCAGGGGAAAGCCGTGCACGAACAACAGCGTCGGACCCTCCCCCGAATCGTAGCAATTGAATTCGTGACCGTTGGCAGACACTTGGCGCAAGCAAGTCATGCGGTACTCCTCGGGGCTCGGCAGCGAGCTCAATCTTAGCCGCTGCAATGTTAAACCGCCGCGAACGCACCGCGACGGAAGAGTTTATTCGGCTGGCGTCGCGGCGTTGGCTGCGGCCAGTGCCTGCTGAAACACTTCGAGCTGCCGGACAATCTGCCCCGAATGCGGATCGAGTTCCACGGCGTGCCGTTGATACCGTACCGCGCGACGATAATCCTTCACAGCAAAGTAGCAACGGCCCAAGGTGTCGAGATAACCGGATTCTTCTGGAGCCAACTCGAGTGAGCGATGACTGTGCCTGACGGCCTGCTCGTAATCTCCGTACGTGTTGGAAACCAGCCAAGCTAATTGATTGAGCTGTTGTGCCAACACAATGGCATACACTTCGCTGCGCTGTGTCTCGTAATCACGTTCAGCCGTCGCGACGTGTTTTTCATACTGGCCCCGTAAACGATCGATGCGTTGCCGTGTCTCATTCTGCCAGTTCTCATCGGCACCTTCGACACGGTACATCGCGATCAGAATGTCGGCATTCTCGTTGTCGTATTCCAGCGCCTGGCGAAGGGCCTTCTGTTGCCCCTCCACGTCGTTCTTAACTGCCAGCACGTAAGCGTGGGAAAGATGCCAGTGGCTGAAGAGAAAACCAGGGATGCGAGTCAACTCTTGCAGTTGGCGAAGGGACTTGCGTCCCGGTTCGTTAAGCAACTGAGTGGCCAAGCTGTTCATGACCTCGTACGCGTCATCATAACGTCCGAGATCGAACAACATGTAACCGAGCCGGAACGACGCATCGACGGCGGGCAGCGAATCTGGCGGATTGACTTTCATTGCTTGCCGAAATTCACGTTCCGCCCAATCGAACCGACCGTGCGACTGCAGGTCCGACGCCAACGTGATGTAGCTCTCTGAAACTTCCCCCCGATCCACATCGTCTAATTTGACGGGCGGCGGATCGAATTGCTTGTTGAGCAGCTTATCCAGCAATTGCGTCAACTGCTCCCGCTTGTTCTGTTGCTCCCACAGCTCGGCGCGTCGGTAGAGGAGTGACGGGCTGTGGTCAATCATCTCCGCAAACGTTTCATCGACGGCGGCGACCAGCGACCAAGCTTTGCGATCGATGAGCCAATCCAGCAACGTTCGCAACTGCGGTTCGTCAACGGCCTGCAGCGACAGCAATTGCTGCAACGTGCCGCGCATCAAGGATTCCTGTTGGCGTTCCTGTGCCAGCTCGACTTGCCATTGAAGCAACTCGCGCACAATCGCCATCCGCTCACGCTCGGGACGTTTCTCCAACAGCGCCAATTCGGTGCGAATCAACCGCTGCCAGTCATCCGGCTTCAGCTCGCCCGTCGCCGCTTCACGGGCGTACAGCAGCAGCCACTGTGCAGCAGCGCGATCACAGCCGCCCAGTTGTTGCTCAACCGTTTCGCGAAATTGCTGTGCGTCCATTTCACGCACTGCCGTGCTGCGACGGAGAATCGCGAGCGCAGCACGCCGCGAAAAATCGTCGGAGGTTTCAAATCGGACGAGTCGAGACAGTACACGCAGTCCCGGTTCGCCGTCGGTTAGTGAGATCTGCACCAGCCGAGCACGACGAATCTCAGCATCTTCAGTCTGATACAGGGCCACCAAGCGGCGAACTTCTTCGGCAGAATTGTCATCCACCCAGTTGATATGAATCGCGTGCAGCAGGTACTCGGCCTGCTTGCGAATCTCCACGTCCGGATGGTTCTTGGCAGCATCCAGCACTTCGAAAGCCGCCACGCCATACTGCCGTAGTTCCGCCTGTGCTCGTTGGCGAACGGAGTACTCGTCAGCGCCGAGTTGCGTGACCAGTTCCTGCAACCGCGCCGAAGTCGGTGGCGTGGTCTTTGCGGCCAAGGATGGACGAACGTGCCCCGACAACGTGGTCAGCGCAATGCCGGCGATGATCGGAAAGAGTACGCTGAAACGGTTTCGATGGCGCATCACAGCACTCTCACGAAATAACGGGTGAAGGCGGCCGTCGCACTAACTATTTTCATCCATGCGCTGGATGTATTGCCGTAGCCGCTCGTTTTCGTCCTGCACATCCTTGAGACGCAGCATGTTCGCAACGCGTTTGAGCAATTCCGGGCGATTGACGGGTTTCGAGAGAAAATCGTCCGTGCCCGCGTTAACAGCTCGTTCGATATCACCGAGCTCATTCAGTGCCGTGACCATCAGCACCATGATCGGACTGGTGCTCGGATCGCTTTTGAGCTGCTGACAGACCTCGAAACCAGACCGCTTGGGCATCATGACGTCCAGCAAGATCAAGTCCGGTTTAAATTGCTCCGTCTTGAGCAGCGTGTCTTCGCCGTCGCGTGCGAACTCGAGTTCGCATTCCACATCAGCCAGGTAGGCCTCTAACAGTTCGGCATTCGCCTGATTGTCGTCAGCGATCAGAATCCGTGGTAACACCATTTCTTTACACCTAGTGTTCGCGGGGGGGGTATTCGCGGTGGGAGTCCGATCGGCCGGCGGCGTCGCTGCGTTCATAATTCGAGTCCTATTGGGTGGCGCAGGCCATGGCGGGAACCGGGAAATGGTCGCACATTTCGGCGACAGCAGCCCGAATCTCCGCCAGTTTGCTGGCATCACCATGATGGCGGAGCGCGTCGAGCATCCATTCGCCAACGCGACGCATTTCGGCGGGGCCCATACCTCGCGTCGTCAGCGCCGGCGTGCCAACTCGGATACCCGACGGATCCATCGGTTTACGCTGGTCGAAAGGAATCATGTTCTTGTTGACCGTGATGCCGCACGTGCCTAAGGCCGCTTCGGCCCCCTTACCGCCAATGCCCAGCGGCGTCACATCGACCAGCAGTAGGTGGTTATCGGTACCACCACTAACCAACTGCAGTCCGCCGGCCAGCAGGACTTCGGCCAAGGCTTTGGCGTTGGCCAAGATTTGCTCGCCATAGTGGCGGAATTCGGGCCGCATTGCTTCAGCAAAGCAAACCGCTTTGCCAGCGACCACATGCATCAGCGGGCCGCCCTGGAGTCCCGGAAAGACACTCCGATCAAGATCCTTCGCATAGACTTCACGCGACAAACAGATACCAGAACGGGGGCCTCGCAGCGTTTTGTGGGTCGTCGTTGTCACAAAATCGGCGACCGGGACCGGGTTATCATGGAGCTTCGCCGCGACCAGACCGGCGTAGTGTGCCATGTCGACCATGAGTTTGGCGCCGCAATCGGCCGCAATCTCCGCGAACTTGGCGTGCGGAATTTCTCGCGGATAAGCACTGGCGCCAGCCACGATCAGCTTCGGTCGATGCTCCTTCGCCAGGGCCGCTACTTGATCGAAGTCGATGCGATTCGTATCCCGTGTCACGCCGTAGCTGACGAAATTGTACAGCTTGCCTGACATATTGAGCCGCATGCCGTGCGTCAGGTGACCGCCGTGGGCTAAATCGAGTCCAAGGACCGTATCGCCGGGCTCCAGCACCGTCATGTAAACCGCAGCGTTGGCCTGACTGCCCGAATGTGGCTGAACATTGGCGAATTCCGCACCAAATAATTCGCAAGCACGTTGGCGAGCCATCTCTTCGACACGGTCAACATGCTCACAGCCGCCATAGTAACGGCGTCCCGGGTAGCCCTCGGCATACTTGTTGGTCAAAACGCTGCCAACCGCCTGCATCACGGCACAGCTCGTGTAGTTCTCACTGGCGATCATCTCCAGGCCGTCCCGCTGACGCTCGGCTTCATCTTGAATGGCGGCGAAAATGTCCGGATCCTGCTGCTGCAACTGATTCATGGAGAGAACGCTTCAGATCGAAATGGTTTGAAATGGGAAATAACTGTAGACGATTGTTCAATGGTAAAGCGCAAGCGTCAATCCGTCAGGCGCCACGTGGCATTTTGAAAGCGGTCCCAGCCCTGCGGACTGGGCCAGGCAATCCGCTGGGCCGTTGCCCCGGAACACACGCAACCGAAGTTTCGCAAGCATTACCAAGACCACTGTGACAAAACGGCGGACAACAGCGTTGAGTGGTACAGGAATTCCATTTCGCAGCACCAACGTCTTTCGGCGAACTAATTCGAGGGCGCGACTTGAACCGTCAACTGCCCGACATTGTCACTCCGCTGCCCAGCGCGCTCATTAATTCGCACGAACAGCTCGCCTGACCGTGACGGCTCCAATTGATACTCGGTGCCCAGCTCAATTGGAGAGAGCAATGCGCTGGATGCTGGCGTCTCAACGCCGCTCGCCGCCGCCGACGGGCGGACTGCACCGAGCAACGCGCCCAGCGGCCGACCATCGCAATACCGCAGGGTAATCCCCCCAGCTTCCGAATGCCAGGGTCGTTCGCCGGCCATGATTTGGTAGCGACCGGTCGTTGTCACGTGATACGACCGGTTCGCGTCGAGCAGTATTCCTGTCGCTTGCCAGCCGGCCCGAGGGTCGACATCGACCTGCCATCCCAGGTTGCCGCCAAGATTTCGCGGTGGTGCGGACGGTTGATATTGAATCGCATCGGCGGCGATATCGTAGCCATAGTCGACCTGTTGCAGGAAGATTTGCCAAGCCTCTTCGATTGATCCACCGCCCACTGCCTGCAATGCCGCCCAGGCCTGCTCGTTAAACGCATCTCGCGACAATACCCTGGGATCCGACCATGTCCGGAAAACGGCTGACCATTGTGGCTGTGCATCCAAGAACGCGGCGGCCGCCCAGCTCCACGCATAGCCCTCAACCGCCTGAAACTCACGCGTCGTCGTCGCCATCACCTCGCGCAAGGTCCGCGTTTTACCGCTGGCGTATGCATCTCGAAGAATGCGAATACGTCCCCAATCGGGCACCAATTCCTTGCGCTCCGGCAGGTGATTGAGCCGCAATTGGCGATCCGCCCACTCGTGCGTTGCCAGTAGCTCCGCGACACCTTCCATGTACCAACCCGGCCCCTGCGAATGGAGCACTTGGTGCATGAAACCGTGCGTCCCTTCGTGCAGCATCAGATGCCGCCGATAATAGTCGCTCGCTTGCTCACGAAACCAAAACTCGGTTCCACGCTGGTAGCCGTGCAAGAACGGCGGCAAATCATCTGGCAGATAGCCGCCGTTACGAAACCTAGCCTCCACACTCATCAAATGACCAGTCAGATGCCAGTTTCGGAGCGTCGCAACATCAACTTGAAAATACTCAGCCCACAGCGGCACCGCCTGATCAAAGACGACCGTCAACTCCGCCAGCGCCGGATGCGGCTCGATGTCCGTGATCAAAGTCAGATGTTTGCCCTCGTAGTGCCAAAACCCGTCCGCGGCACGAGTTGGCTCGGCCGCGTGTGCTTCCTGGCAATTCGCGCAAGGAAATAGCAGGCAGAGCGTCAACGCGCAAATCGACCAAGTGGGACTTGCGGCACCGAGTATCAAACGAGCAGAAGAATTCACGAAGGTTCACCACAGAGTCACGAAGGACACGAAGTTGCACTGTATTCAAGTATCATCCGTTCAGCTTGCCATGCCAAGCTCGTATGCTGGAAGGTCAGTCGCTCAGTCGTGTTAGCGTCAGCATCGTAGGTCCATTTGGAGTGCGATCGCGCAGCTATCGCTTTACCCGAGCGCTCGTCGTGTCGAAACCGTTGGCATCATGCCATTTGACGCCGACGAACGTAGATGTCGTCCTTCATTGGTGTTGGAACGTCGGCCCTCAATCGAAACGTTTAGCTTCGTTCAAAAGCGGCCGCGCTCCAAATGACCGCCAACGCCAGCGAACACTCGTACTCGCACTCGAAAACATCACAACGAATCCGGAGACTAGGGTGACCCGATATCGACCAACACAATCTCTCGATCCAATACGACGGCATCTTGCGGCGTTGCTGCTGCTCGGGCTGTACGTGGCTGGCTGCCAACGACACGTGGAGCGGGAAGTTGTGGTCTATACCGCGCTTGACCGCGAGTACAGCGAGCCGATTTTCGCCGAGTTCACGCGGCAAACGGGGATTCGCGTGCGTTCCAAGTTTGATACCGAGGCGAACAAGACGGTGGGCCTGGTCGAACTGATTCGCACGGAGCGCAACCGACCGCGGTGCGATTTGTTTTGGAACAACGAGATTCTGAACACCTTGCGACTTGAGCGTGAAGGGCTTCTGCAACCGGCAACGCCGACCAACGCACAGCTCTATCCTGCGGAGTTCAAAAGTAGCGATGCGCACTGGTATGGGTTCGCCGCGCGGGCTCGGGTGTTGCTGATCAATACCGAGCGAATGGGCGATGCGCCGCGACCGACTTCGCTGCGTGATCTATTGGATCCGCGTTGGCAGGGCGAAGTGGGCATTGCCAAACCGCTGTTTGGCACGACAGCGACGCATGCAGCCTGCTTGTTTTCGATCTGGGGCACGACGGAAGCATCCACTTTTTTTCGGCAGCTGAAGCAGCAGGTGCAGGTGCTGCCCGGTAACCGACAGGTGGCGCAAGCAGTGGGTGCCGGTCAATTGCAGTTTGGGCTAACGGATACCGACGACGCATTGATCGAGATTGATCGCGGGATGCCGGTCGAAATCATTTATCCCGACCAGCAAGCTGGCGGGATTGGGACCCTGTTCATTCCCAATACATTAGGCATCGTGCAAGGATGCCAGCATGCCGAGCTAGCAAGACAGCTTTGCGATTACCTGTTATCGCCAGAAGTTGAGGCACGGCTGTCGGCAGCCAGCGGCCAAATACCGTTGAATTCTCGCCATCAATCGCCCTTACGCGTGGAATCCCCGCGAACGGTTCGTGCGATGGAGGTAGACTTTGGCAATGCTGCCGCAGGTTGGGAAGCAACCGCACAAATTCTCCGACAGATCGGCTTTTGACCCCCACACGCCGGGGGACTCAAGACGCGGTTGGCAAATGACCGAAATCACGGGTTACGTAGCCGGGCGAATCGTTTTTTGAAGCCCTCAGAACCCGCATTTCGGAATCTCCGAGATCGGTCG
>JAGQPK010000959.1 GCA_020426755.1 Planctomycetales bacterium | reverse complement strand
CGTCCCGGCCACGATCAATCGGTGACCGCTCACGCGGAAATTGTGTTTCCGCGCCACCGCGTCACGAATTCGCTGAAACTCTTCGCTGCGAAACTCGATCAACTTGTTGCATTTCTGGCAGTGCAAATGATCGTGCTGGGGGTAACCATAGTCATGCTCGTATACGGCACGACCCGCTAACGTCATTTGACGCAGGAGCCCCGCATCAACCAACTCCCGCAGCGTCCGGTAGACGGTCGGACGACTGATCGACCGCCCCTCGCCAGTTCGCGCAAGTTCGGCAGTCAGTTCGTCAGCATCAAAATGCTCATGACGCTGAAAGATGTGGTTGACCAGCGCCCGACGCTGCTGAGTAATCCGCTTGCCGCGACTCTGGAGAAATTCCTCGAAACGCTCCTGGGGCGTCAGTGAGACCTCGACGGTTCCGAGCGAAAATTCTGACATTCCCCAGCCGCTTCCGACGTGATTAGAGTCGAACCAGATCCCCACACATGAGGATCGACAATGCCTGAGCCCGGGGACACTGGCGTCATCCGGGCGGCATTACGATTTTACCCCACCTCGCAGCGGCTTCAACCCATCGCGAGAGGCTGTGATCTAGCCGATCTCATCCAGCAGTCGTCCCACGGCGAGATCCAACTTCGCGTCGGTCTCGTAAATCCCGGCTTCGATTTGAGCCCGAATCTCTGCCACGCGGTCCGCACGGATCTCAGGCAGATCATTGACCTGGCTGACAAATTCGGCTTCCGGCGAAATGTCGATTTGATCGCTGCCGAAAATCGACTCGGTCGTGGTCTGAGGCTCAACTGCACGCAAATGATGGGTCGCTCGCACCGACTGTGCTCCGTCGATTCGCCCTGGTCCGTAGATTTCCATAACGCATTCTCCTCCCCGAGGCTAATTGTACATCCTGATATTGGGACTTGCGTTCGTTGCCCCTCTCGGGTCATCGCTCGCCGAGACAGTCGATTCGTATGGCAACAGCAGAAACTGCTTGTTTGCCGGACCCGATAACCGACCGCCCCACAGGCCTCCGTCACACATACGACAAGCGAGGTTCCTGTCAATCCTTGAGTATTAGCTTTCGACGCTAAGGTCGCGGGTCCGTGTCAGAAGAGTGCGTTCCGTTCGCATTAAGTGACAATCGCGAGCACCAAAAGTGAAAGCACGTATGGTATCGGCTTGCTAGCTCACGGGCTTCATAAAACTTCACAGCCCGCTCGTTGCCTTCGCCATCCAGTTGCTAACCCTGCTCCTTAGATTGTCGCGAACGTTATCGCGTGCCGAATCGTGTCACTCCATGACTCAGCATTCAACACTCAGTGACCTCCCCACGAGAAACGACTCCATTCTCATTTCACTACGGCGAACTCTGCAGTTGCGAGAGTCATCCGTCGTTACACACCTAATTACGCCTACCACTTACATGAGGTTCGCGTAATGGGACCAAATATTCTTTGCGCGCAGCATTTGCCAGCTTGATTACCTATGCCAACGCCCGGAAGTATAGCGGAAGTGTAACGATCGCCACAACCTCAGCCGGACAGGCTAACGCTAGCACCTCTAGCGAGTATTCCGCTTACCGGTGGTTAATTCGAGCTTGGTCCAAAATGGCCGCACACGATCAACGCGTGTCCGCGCGTCTTCGAGAATCGTTTCGACTTGCGGCGTCACATCGTAGCTACGCGTGTTGCCGTTCACATCAATCATGACACTGCCAGAGAGGTTGATCAGCTCATCAGTCAGCCACAACCAAGCTTGCTCAGCTCCGCTGCGGACAAGCAGCGTGTTGTTGGCATTCTTGCGAAACTCAAGCACCGCCGGTCGTACACGATTGATGTCGGCCCATGCCAAGGGGGTGGCAATCGAACCGGCCGGCAGACCTTGAACTTCCAGGTACCAAAAGAAAGAATCGAATGGGCGCATCGTGGAGCACTCGAATTCTTGCGGCGTGGCATTGCGCCGATGCAACTTCATCCAATCGAACAAATGGTGTATCTCATCATAAAAATGTTCGTGCCCGCGCCCCCGATATTCTATGAGGACACAGTCGGTATCGACCTGCTTGAGGTAACGATCGAAGTCGCGCCGATTCAATTCGAGCCGATTTCCGTCAAGCTCTCCCGTCACGAAGTAAAGCGGCACGTAGCGGGCATTCTTATGATAAAACGAAACGTACTTAGGCGCATCTCCGCCGTAATCCGCCACCGCCACGATTGGAATGGCTCCGGCCCAGAGATCCGGGTGAGCCAACGCGATATCCCAAGCGGCATCACCACCTGCCGAGTGGCCTGACAGATAGACGCGATCCGTATCTACCGAGAAACGTCGACAGGCATCTCGCAAACTGGCCAGCACGGCGGCGTGTTCGCGGCCTGTGTATTCGTAACGTCGTTGACTTTCG
>JAGQPK010000958.1 GCA_020426755.1 Planctomycetales bacterium | reverse complement strand
AACCGTGACACGCCATCACTAACCACAAGATCCAGATCCCCATCTGCCTCAACATCGATGCACCAGATCGACGACCACTCAGCCGGATGGTTGCTTAGATCAATCTCCTGACGCTCAAATGCTCCCGTTGCTTGCTGCAGCCAAACGACACACCCATCCGCTCCCGCAGTCACTACATCGGGCAGGAAGTCGGAATTGATGTCCGCAATGCAAGCCGGAGACGCGGAGCTTCTCGCAGCCGCTGGGTACGTCATGCTCGGTAGATCGCCAATGGTCAACTGCTCTGCACCCAAGGCGATCAGTCGCGTTTCGGTTTGATTGGCAACACTGGGCAGCGCCAAAATGTGGTGTGCGGCGATTGGAGCGAGTTCCTGCCGCTGCAGCTCAAAATGCAGCTCCTTGTCCGCGGGTGCCGCTTCGACAGCCGGCTCATTGAGTACCATGAATCCGCGCACCGGCGTTCCGATCGGTGCATTTCCAGTCAACCCCAGCAGTCTCACGCTGCGTTGATACTCCGGTGTTGGCTTTAGGTTGTTCTCAAAAAACGTGAGTGACTGTGCTGCCTGCCGCAGGTCCTCGGCCGTCGCCGACTGGTCTGCCTCCCGCAGGTGATCTCTCACTGGCTTGGGCCAGAGATCGCTTTGCCGAAGCAAGGCATCCAAGTTCGCGCGCAACAGATTCTTTCGTCCACTCGATGCGGCCAACCTTGCCGCTTCGCAGCGAGCTCTCAGATTCGCGGCATCGTCGACCAGAATCGCTTCGAGAAGATCGAGTCGTTCGTGATCGGCTTCGTCCGTGCGAATTTGTCCCAATAGCGTACAGAGCAAATACGTAGCAGCGACTTTGCTGGGTTGCTTGTGGTGTAGCTCTCGCAAGATGCCGATTGCTGCCTCCGTGTTGCCCAGCTGTATCAGCACCTCGGCGTGCAGTTGCGTCAATTCGGCGTGCGTACCCTTATCCAGTGACAGAGCTTTGGCAATGGCCTCGTGAGCACCTGTCAAGCTTTGTAGCCGCAAGCGAGCAACCGCGAGATTCGCCCAGAGCGCAGGTTCGTTGGGTTGCTGCGCGACGATCGATTCCAGCAATTCAGCGGCTCGCTCATTTTCATCCACATCGAGCGCCGCCAAACTTTGGTAGAATGTGCTCACGACCGTGTCGCTTGCCTCGCGGTCCGGGGCGGTCAGTCGGGTTCGAAACAGTAACGTGGCAACAATCAGGACCGCTATGGCCGACATCAATACGACGGTCTGACTTTTCACCCGCAATCCTGAGCCACCGTTTTTCCTGTTCATACGTCGTAATCCTTTTCTCGATCGTGCGAACTGGCATTCGACAATTGAGCTGCCGTTTGTCTCGAATGTTTAGTGATTAGCCGCACACGGCGCACGACGGCGATGATCCACATTCCGCCTAACAAGGCAAACGGGAATGAGTAAATGATGAGGTCCCAAGCACCGAAGCCAGGTGGTGTAGATTCGATCTGAGTCTCATATTCATCGATGCCAGCTTGGCACCGCAGAGTAATGCCGACGCGCCACATGTCGCGCTGGTGGAAATAAGGGCGCGCGACGAATTGAACCTGATTGCGAAGCGTCATCGGTTCGGCATCACATGTAACCCGCGGCAGATGCCCGTCGACAGGTTCAACCCACAAGGAAACTTGCGGTGTTTCATGACGAGGCTCATTCGAATTGTTCGCTTGTTCAACGACAATGAAGAACGTCGCGTCGCCGATATCGGGATCTGCCCAGAGCGAAAGCGTGTAATGAGGCATAATGTGGTCCATGACCACAGGTATGGGCGGACCTTCGTGCGCGTTAACAAACCGTACTGGCAGTAAGCACGCCCCAAGGAACGCCACAAACAATCGGCAGGATACGCGGAATGATCGTGCGTTGTCGAAGGCCATCTAATTCCCCAGGAACGTTCCCCGCATGTCCATCGGCTGCGACATGATCCAAACGGCGGTGGCGAACAACACGGCGTACAGTGCGGCCCACGGTGTCATCACTTTCCAGATCGCACGTGGTTCCAATTCCGCAGCGATTGCCCAGCTGATAATCAAAGATCCGACAACGCCGAGCAGCAAGAAACCAATCTCGATCGGATACACAATTGCCTCTGGCAGTCCCCCCAATTGCCATTGCGGGCTACCTAATAAGGCGCGTCCCCAAATTTGTACGACCGTGTTCTGCGCAACTGGAATCACGGTTAGAAAACCTGTGAAGAAGTGAAAGCCGTAGTGGGCAAGCCAGACACCCAGGCCAAATGGCACAAGCGACCGCGCGAATCGACCTGCAATCGTGCGAGTTGATTCGGTGGACGGGACCAAACGTCGTGTTGCATAGGCCGCTGCCCCAAACAGCAGGATCGGTTCGACAACAAGCAGGGCGATGAATAGGAGAG
>JAGQPK010000957.1 GCA_020426755.1 Planctomycetales bacterium | reverse complement strand
GCTAGATTTTCACAACCTGCGACGTCCAGAGTGTCTCCTGTTCTGGCTGGGAATGGTCGCCGCTTTCTGCGTCGGCTTCATTCCACAACGCAAAACTGCTGCGTAATTGGCCGACCGTCCACATCCGGACGTCGTGAGCTATCGTAATGTGCCGATACAAGAGTGCATTCGTCCTGACGACGATTATCGGAGACTGATCGCCTGACAATCAAGTCACTGGCGTTTCGAACGATCCGCAATGACTGGCCCTTGCCAGCTTAATGTCAGTGCCTCTAATTACGATGCCGCGATAAGTATCCACGCACGATGCGGAGGGAAATCTTTGATGCACAACTCTGAAACACCGGCCATCCCCCAAGCCGAGGCTGAACAGACAGCTCGGCGGGCCCTCGTACGCCTAGGAATGTCCCTAGGCTGGACTGTCCCTCGCAGCGAATTGAAATGGGACGCGACTGGCTCACCGACGGCAGACCGCACCATCGCCGACCTGCTCCGCGAAGGTGCGAAGAAGGTCGGCATCACGCTGTCAGCGCCAGCAAAGCACGCCGAGTCCGATATCTGGGCGCTAGTCGCCGATGGCTTCCCGGTTGCCATGGTGTGGCACGACCGAGTTGAAGTTTTAGAACAGGTGCAAGGTCGCAAGCTGGAAGGGCATCGCGTCACCGCTGCCGGCACGGAACCAGTACGCTTTTCGAGCGGAGATCTCAAAGCCGCACTGCAATCGGCTCGAGTATACGTCGCCGGCAACGAATTGGAATGCGATTCTATGTCCGCACATCGACAGCATGCGCCGCACAGTCACGCCGCTCACGGCTCGGAACACCACCACGAGCACGCCCATGTTGATCCGCTGCACCGTTTCTTCGCACTCTTGAATCTCGACCGCGGCGACATTCGCATGCTGATCCTGTTCGCCGCCGTCGCTGGTGCCCTGACACTGGCGACGCCGCTGGCTGTGGAGTCGTTGGTCAACGTCGTCAGTTGGGGCACGTATGTACAACCGCTCATTGTGTTGGCACTGATGCTGTTTACCTGCATGGGTTTGGCGGGGGTGCTCAAGGTGTTGCAAACGATTGTCGCAGAGACAATTCAGCGTCGGCAATTCGTGCGACTAGTGGGTGACCTTGCTCATCGTTTTCCGCGCGCTAACCAAGACGCCTTGGCCGGACAGTATCCGCGCGAACTTGCCAACCGCGTCTTCGACATTCTAACGATCCAGAAGGCGACAGCAACGTTGCTGCTCGACGGCGTCAGCATCGTGTTAAGCACCGCGCTGGGTTTGGTGCTGTTGGCGTTCTACCACCCATTTCTGTTGGGATTCGACTTAGTTCTCTGCCTGGCGATGATTGGAATAACGTGGAGTCTAGGTCGCGGCGGAGTGCGTACAGCGATCGAAGAGTCGATCACGAAATACCGCGTCGTGCACTGGCTGCAAGATGTGATCGCGACGCCCGAAGCCTTCAAGATCACTGGCGGCGAGACCTTGGCAGTACAGCGGGCGAGTGAGCTGACGGCGGATTATATCAAGGCCCGGCAACGTCAGTTTCGCGTGGTCATCCGCCAAGTGTCGTTTGCTGTCGGCCTGCAAGTGATTGCCTCGACGGCGGTGTTGAGTCTAGGCGGTTGGCTGGTGATTAACGGACAGCTTACGCTCGGACAGCTCGTGGCAAGCGAGCTGGTCGTCACGGTCGTGGTCGGCGGCTTCGCTAAAGCTGGCAAGTCGATCGAGACGTTCTACGACTTGATGGCGGCCGTTGACAAAGTGGGCCACTTGTTGGACATCACGACCGATCCACACACCGAGCTCGGCGCGATTCCGGCAGGACCGGCCCGCGTCGTCTGGTCGGACCTAATGTTTCGACGCGGCGTTGCTTCGGCCCGGGTTCCAGCAACCGAAATCGCGCCGGGTAGCCGTGTGGCAATCGTGGGAGACGATCCCACTGGCGGCGCCATGCTGGCGACGGCGCTAGCTGGTTTATCGCAGCCCACCGAGGGTGAAGTAGTCATCGCCAACTTTTCGGCCGACGTGGCAGCATTGCGAGGCGGCGGAGCGATCGTGGCTTACGCCGGTGGTGGCGAAGTCTTTCACGGATCGCTGGGCGAGAATGTTGACTTGGGGCGTGTAACGGTCACCGTTTCGCGAGTCCGTGAGTGTTTGGAACAGATGGGCCTCTCCGACACAATCCATCATCTCGAACATGGCTTGCGTACTGTTCTGCAGACCGATGGCTATCCGTTGTCGCGCGTGCAAATTGCCAAGCTCATCCTAGCGCGAGCCATCGCCGGCCTGCCACGTTTGTTGGTAATCGATCGCCTGCTGGATGAACTCAGCGAGGCGGAACTGACACACGTTTGGCAGACGCTGTCCGATCCTCAGATGCCATGGACGTTGGTCGTTGTAACCAAT
>JAGQPK010000956.1 GCA_020426755.1 Planctomycetales bacterium | reverse complement strand
GAAGCTTCTCGTCCGATGAGAGGATTGTCGACATTCGCCACGATCTGTATAGATGTCGTGAGACCGTCGTTTGGCATGTCGTGTCAATTGTGTCGTGACTTTTGAACGATGTTCGTTTTGTACATGTACCGAAGGTTTGCGACGAACGTACATCGGGTCTCGTGCTGTCGCTACGCGACGCGATTGTTTCGCGGGATGGCGTAACCGGCGTTAAAACGCCGGGCTACCGTCATGCAGTCGCTCCGCGACGCGGAACGGGCATGTCGTTTTTCGTTTGCGACGCGGAATGCGCTCGTTGGTTTGTCGTGGCGCTACGCGACGTGAATTGGAACACGGTTATCTTTGACGGAGATTTATTCGGGGCGCGATGATCTACCGTCATTGCCCTAACGAGCATCTCCTGAGAATTTGGGCGTATACTGGGCCTGGAAGGGTGTTCTCACGATGATCGGAGGCAACTGATGCTCGAGATGCTTATGACATATTGGTGGCTAGTGGCACTTGGCCTGGCGGCTGGTGCCTACCTGCTACTTCGTGCGGTCGCTGAACGGATGCGAGGGGCTTTCGTGGAGAAAGTTCTGTCAAATGCTCAGGCCGGCTTTGCGAAAGGCGATGTGCTCGTGCATTCCGTCGAGGCCGTGCGAGAAATCGTCGTCGATGACGAGACAGGAATTGAGTACGCGATCGACGCAACCATCACACCTTCTAGCAACGAGGTTAGCTGGTGCGCGGCTGACCTATTTCTGCGCGGCGTCTCCGGAGACCCCAACCAAATTGGAGACGTGCTACGTGTGCAACGATGGGATGGTGAGAAATTTGTACCGGCGAAAAATCGAGCTACTTTCGAAGGTGCTCAGCGACTGCGCCTGGCAATGCGTTTTGCAGGAGAACCCTGCGGAGTCCATTTTCAATGGAATTTTGGGCGGTTCGGACCGGAGATTCAATTACCTCCGCTAGAAGTCACGCAGTTGCATTGACGCTCAACTGACGCGACTTGCAGACTCTAAGTGAACCAATGAGCACTGCTGTCGAAGCGAATGTCGGTTAGTACTCGATACAGCATTCTCAAAGAATCGAATACCGACTCAGCCGCTGGTCACTTTGCGCAAATTCGACCATCATTGACGTCGTTTGACATGAGTTGTCAATTCGATTGACTTGATTTGCCTTGCGCGTCAACCCGAAACGATACCTGTTCAATGTGAACGCTGATGTAGTCGAGCAGTGCGTAGGCGAAGAGCAGCATGCCTGCCATCTCCAGTGCCTCTTCGACCATCGCAATCAATCGGTAGGTGATGTTGTTGCGGCCATGAAGCGAGTTCTGCCAACCGCCCAACATTTCTATTCCGAGCGCAGCGACAAGAAAGATGATGGCTGCCGTCGCAAACAGTCGCCGCGTTCTGGCCGGCAGGTGGAGTACGAATTTGCCGAACGCAACCGCGAAGAGCAAGACGAATGCAGCGCCGGGAACGACCCAGGCGTAGTAGAGCGGGCCGCGTGCATCGAACATTTGTTGCGCCGGCAACGACAGGAGTTCATGAATCGCACTCGCCTCGTCCACGGCTAGATACAACAAGATCCAGGCCAGTGCGGTCCAACGGCCGGCGTACGGCGCACGGTGTTGACGCTTGAAGATAGCGATGACACCGGTAAGAACTGAGCAGAATAAAATGAGGAAAGTAGAGAAGCAGGTGGGTATGTTGCTTTCCTCATCCAGGTCAAACATTGGCACCAGCCCGTAGACGTATGGGTGTCCAGCTCCAAAACGCACGGCGTTCGCTACTACGTGAGCGAGGAGTAACAGTAGGGCGAATGCACCGAGCCAAGCGATGACCGTTAACGGGTTGACAACAACCGAAACGGTGTTGCTTTTGCTATCCGTTCGTGATTTGAGAATTTCTGGCGTCATCGCGCGAAAAAAACAACAATCGTCTGCGATCTGGGAAAACACCTATTGTACCTGCGCGTCGGTATACCGTTTCGCGAATTCCGGCTGGCCGCACCCCCCAAGAGATTTCTGGCCGTTCAAACCGACTAACAGCCGATTGGTTTGGGAAGCAGTCCTTGACCTGATCCGGCAAGCACCCTTTTAGGTTCGTCGTCGCCAATTGATAAGATTCCAGCGGTTTCGACACGACGAGCGGTCCTGTAAAGCTGCGCGATCGCACTCCAATAGCACCCAATTCTGGCGCTCGTTAGTTCTGCTAAGATGTTTACGTTGCCAAACGCCAGCATAGCCACGAGGAGCACAATCGATGCCGCAAACTCGCATCTTTTCCAGGATAACTCGCCGCAATGCACTACGAAGCGTTCTGGCGGGAAGCATTGCTTTATTCGAATTGCGTACAAGTCAATTGTTTGCTGCCGGGAGCAGTCGACCACTGCGCGTCATTGCCTACAACGTTTAC
>JAGQPK010000955.1 GCA_020426755.1 Planctomycetales bacterium | reverse complement strand
CCTCCCCCTCCCCCCTCCCGGTGTCGAACCGCGCGAAGTGGAAGCCATCGACGGGAGGGGGAACTATGCGCTTTTTCTATGCTGAAATCTAAGCTGAGTGCCGTTAGGCGAGCGCCTTTCGGCGAACAAGTAACCGCGTTCGAACTAGCAACCACGTTCGCCGGACCGCAAGCAGCAATTCGCCGGAACGTCGCAGCAGTTGGAGCTATTCGGCGGGACAGAACCGACGGCAACGCGTTGCGCCAAACTACAGTTTGGTTTGCTGGTTAGAACGGGGGGCAGTGTTCCGTTAATGGTAGTGCCATTGCAAATCTTCTTGGCGCACAAATTACGAACCGTCGCCGCAATCTGGCAATAATCCCTGCGGCAAGATGCTGCGGCAAATACATAACATTGATGTGTGTGATTGCTGCGTTAACTCGCGCAGTGTACCGTCGCGATCGCCGCTAAAACGTCGACGTTGTCGTGTCAATGTCTCGACATAACGCAGGCCCGTTTCATCGTACTAGGGCGTATTTGCTCGCACCATCAACGACCTGCTCTCACGACATTGGTGATTAACAGGTTCTGTTTGCATACAACTTGTCGGTGGTGTTATCTATCCATAAGTATGGCTTGAGGCCTGTCGATCTGTGATGTCTTGCATCCCTGCGTTTGAGATGACTCGATACACCATCACGGTGGAAAGATGCTTGCGAGTTGCAGGCGCTGAGGAGAAATGAAGAACAAAACGGATTATGTAGTGAATTGATTCTTCTAGATGCTCGTATGATGCGGAGCTGTTGTGCTACAATCAAGTTTAACGATCAGCAAGCGATAAACACTCTATAGATCACAACTAGTGTTTGATCTTTCAGACGAGGTAGTCGTCTGTCTCATTGCACGCAACATGGTTACTCTCAAATTTGTGGAGGAGCATCAGCACATCATGGCGAATTTGGCTTTGGTATTGAAGGATGAAATTCGACGTTTAGCGCGCAAGGAAGTGCGGTCTCAAATCAATTCCACCGCTAAAGCGATTTCTCGATATCGACATGATATCGCTACCCTCAAGAAGCAACTCCAAGCACAAGACAAGAAGATCGCATCGTTGGAAAACGGAGGCCGTAAGTCTGCGGCAGCGACAGATGTCGACGAATCGGACGAACTGGATGGCATTCGGTTCTCGGCCCGCTCGGTTCGAGCACAACGCACTCGGTTGGGTCTGAGTGCCAATGATTACTCGAAGCTAATTGGCGTTACGCCCTTGACGATTTACAACTGGGAGAGCGGCAAGTCACGTCCGCGGGCTGCACAGTTGGCGAATCTCGTGGCGGTTCGCGGTATTGGCAAGCGCGAAGCGCTCGCGAAGTTGGAAGAGATGGGCACGCCCAAGAGCAAGCGCGGTCGTCGCCCAGCGGCCAAATAGGCTGAAGTGGAAAGAGCTGCTATTCCACTTCGTAGGGGTCAGCGAATGCGCCGAAGGCGTTGAGTCCGCCATCGACCAGCAAGTCGGTGGCGGTGACAAATGACGCGTCGTCGCTCGCCAACCACATGACAGCGCCGGCAATTTCCTCCGGTTCGCCAATTCGTCCCAAAGGATGGCGATTGGCAAGTGCTGCTGCGCCGCCCTGCACTTCAAGATTGGCGCGGACCATTGGCGTGTCGATCGCGCCCGGCGAAACGCTTACGACGCGAATGCCGTGTCGCGCGTACTCGACGCCCCACTGTCGGGCTTGCATTAGATTAGCCGCTTTGATGGGCCCATAGACGCCCACTTCGCGCGCCGTTCGGTAGCCTTGGGCGCTGGCGATGTTCACGACGACCCCGCTGCGCTGCGCCTTCATCTGCTTGAAAGTGTGCTTTGCCATGTAGAAGTAGCCTGCCAGATTTACCTCCATCATGCGCTGGTAGACGGCAGCGGCCACATCATCGATTGGCCGATACGACGCCGACGGTTGAATTGCCGCGTTGTTCACCAAGACGTCAATTCGATTGAATTTCTGCATCGTCCAGTGGACTAACGCTTCACATTCGGTCTCCTGTGAGACATCGATGCGATAGAACGAAAGGCCCTCAGCGGCCAAGGTCGACTCGTTCGAACTGTCGCGGTCGGCACATACGACGTGCGCGCCGCTGGCGGCGAAGCGACGGCAGATCGCCAACCCGATTCCGTTAGCACCACCCGTCACGATCACGATGCGGTTGGAAAAGTCATAGCGAACATTGGATGCCATAGTGGACCTCTTGCTTGTTAGACGGTGGAACCAACGCTAACGCGTTGCGGCGAACTACAGACTGGCAGTTTGCCGAAAGGCGCTAAACGCGGTTCCTCGTTCGCCGATTGTCGTTAGCCCAATGCCACTCAGTTTAGTTTCGTGGCAAGGCAGTCCCCCATAAATCGCCCCGTGAATCGATCGGTCATCCGCCTC
>JAGQPK010000954.1 GCA_020426755.1 Planctomycetales bacterium | reverse complement strand
TCGTGTCGATCAAAAAACTCACCTCTGCGGGCGAGCTTCGATCCAGTGCTGCATTCAACGCCGCAGCGATTCGTGGCGTCTCGTCCCACGCGACTGGCTCGTAGTAAGGACCGCGCGTATCAGGTCGAGTGCCCCATGAGTCACCTTTCCAGGCGGCTTCTTGGTAATGAAGTCGACAAAGGGCAGCCAAAACCTCCTGACGATTGTCGCCTTCCGTATCGCTCAAACGCGCGATCAACCCGTTGACGACTTCGGCCTGGTGTATCTGCGCTAACGCTCGCATCAAGGGCCGTGCGGGAGCAGCGTGAGCATCGAAGGCCGCGAAGCACTCTGGCACGGCTTGTCGCTTCGCCAGCATGCGAATGGCCGTGTGGACGATGACTGGATCCGCATGATTCAACGAATTGAGGCATAGCTCGGTGGCTGCTGGGTCCGTGTCGTCCTGCAGCCGGGCCAGAAGTTGACGTTCCGCGTTCCGTTGAGCTAACCCGTTGTCGAGCAGCTTTTGTTGCAGCGGACTGCCACGACGCATCAGTTCGCGCTGTGCTTCCAGTCGGCGACGATAGCTGGGGTCATTAAACACTTGTGCCAATTGGTCGTCAGTTGCCTGTGCAAAGTCGGGCATTGCCGCCGGCGTAAAATCTTTGGGCTTAACGCACACGATGTAGCCCACATCGGGGCCGGCCCAATTGAATGTCGCGCCGAGCCAACTTGCGCAATAGACCCGACTGTTGCCGTCGACGTCGGCGTCGGTGGGACGTGGCAGTGAGATAAATGGCTGTGGAGGTTCGGTCTCGGCATAAGTCGCGCCTCGTGGGCTGACCGTGTGTCGATACAGCGAACCGGTGCCCCAGTCGGCCGTGAATGGCGCGTTGTTCCAATCCCCCATGCCGGGCTCATCGATAAACACCGCTCCACATCCGGAACCGCCACCGTAATCGGCCAAGGGCTGCACGCATTCGTCGTTGAAGTTCTTGTAGAGCCTGGGATACCCGTGGTTGTCATTGCCGGTAAAGTGATGCAAACGCACATCCCAGCCGCCGCCATCATTCGTGTTGTCACGCGCAAACATCTCCATCTGCGGGCTGATGGCGACCTCCAGGATGTTACGCGTGCCCGTCGAGTAGATTTCGAGGCCGGAGCCATCCGGACGCACGCGAATGACGCCGCCTCCGCGGTGCGTCAGCATGGTGCCGTCGGCGCCTTCCGCGTTCATAAAGCCAAAGTCTCCGCCGGCGATATAGAGCCAACCGTCGACGCCGAGACTTAATCCATTGGTCGTGTGGTCGGCGGGACGCTTGTCGTAGCCGAACGCCAGATTCTTGACGAGAGTCTTCTGCATATCAGCGACACCGTCTCCATCACGATCGATAAAGACGCTGAGGTGAGGCGGATGCATCAAGTACAAGCGGTCATGATCCCACACCAGACCGCGTGGGGCATCGACTTCGCAGAACACTTTCGTTTCGTCGGCGCGACCGTCGCCGTCAAGGTCGCGCAAGCGGATCACGCGACCGCGTTCTTCTTGCCGGCCCAGCGAGCCATTGCCGTCCGAGCTGACGAACAGTGTGCCATCGACTGTGGCGGCCACGAATACGGGATAGTTGACAGCCGGAGGGGCCGCGAAAACGGTTGCGACGAATCCGTCCGGAATGCGCACTTCGCGCAGGATCTTGGCCTCTTGTTCCGGCGCTAATGGTTCGATGTGAGGCGGAACGTTGCCGCGTTTTTCGTAAGCGTTGCCAGCAGCTGCCGTCAGTTTGCCGGTTTGCGCGTCGCGTCCAGCCGGCCACAGCTTGTCGAGACCTGGCCCTTTGAGACTGACTTCGCGAATGCTGCACCACCCGCCGCGCGGACCGGATTTCCCGGTGATGCGTAGGTGTGACACGGTGGCGGCAGTCGGCAAGGCTTGTTCGCCAGCGATCACTTCGCCCGCGTCCGATCGATCAAGTAGTAACTGCCAAGTCTGCCCATCGGTTGAGCCTTCGACTTGATATTGATACGCCCGTCGTGATTCCCATAACAGTGTGATCGCTTCAATCTTCAATGGCTGCTCGAATTGCAACGTCAAGGAGGCGGGATATTGAGGGCCGTCAGCGCACCAACGAGTCTCACGATCGCCATCGATAGCATGCTGAGCTGGATGACCTTGCTGCGTGCTCGACGCTTCGGCATACACAAGCGTTGAGCCGGCAGGCCGCTTGCCGATTGATTGCTGGTTTGTCGAGGTTACCTCACGTTTGTCGATGAAGGTGACTTGTTGATCACCGTCGTACGGCCGCAAGTAGTCGTCGTTTAACTTGTCGCATGCCCAGAGCAGGCCACGTGTAATCAGATCGAGGTAACGTGGGTCACGGACGGTTTCCGTATTGTGACCGATCGTGGTACTGAAACTACGAGCACCGGCGGATTC
>JAGQPK010000953.1 GCA_020426755.1 Planctomycetales bacterium | reverse complement strand
TGGTCAAAAGCCTGCATACGGAAGCGGTCAATCATGCCCCCGGCGTGACGTTCTTTATGACCGGTTCGCAAGTGCCGGGGCGACCGAGCATGGGCGCGTGGCTATCGTACGGACTAGGCAGCGAAACAGACAACTTGCCAACCTTTGTCGTGATGACTTCCAGCGATAAAGGCAAGACCTGCGGTCAATTGTTCTTCGACTACTATTGGGGCAGCGGTTTTCTGCCAAGCCGATATCAAGGCGTCAAGTTTCGCAACTCCGGCGATCTCGTGCCGTACTTGGCCAATCCAACGGGAGTTTCGCCCGCGAGTCGTCGGGCGCTGCTCGACGATCTGGCCGAGATGAATGCAGCTCATCTCGCCGAATACGGCGATCCTGAAATTGAGACGCGAATTGCACAGTACGAGATGGCCTTCCGGATGCAAACGAGTGTGCCGGAGCTGATCGATTTTTCGGACGAATCGGCGACAACGTTGGAACGTTACGGTGAAGACGTTCATCGTCAGGGATCGTACGCCAGCAACTGTTTGATCGCTCGGCGGCTACTCGAACGCGGTGTGCGATTTGTCCAACTGATGCACTCCGGTTGGGATCAACATAGTAATCTGCATACGCAACTGGAAATTCAATGCCGTGATACCGATGCGCCGTCCGCTGCACTCGTGCGCGACCTGAAAGAGCGCGGCATGTTGGAAGACACGCTGGTCGTGTGGGGTGGCGAGTTTGGTCGGACACCGTTCGGCCAAGGCGATCCGGTTAATCCAAAAGGCCGTGATCACTTTGGCAAAGCCTTTGCTTGGTGGCTGGCCGGGGGTGGCGTGAATGCGGGCACCGTCTATGGAGCTACCGATGAGTTCGGTTGGAACATCACCGAGAATCCGGTTCACGTACACGATATGCAGGCAAGTTTGCTACACCTGTGTGGAATTGACCACACGCGGCTGACTTTCCGCTACCAGGGCCGGCAATACAGGTTGACCGATATCCACGGTGAGATCGTGCCTGGCATCATGGCGAATTCCGGCGTCTAGTTCGAGACGAGCGCGCCTGCGACTCGACCGATTGTGCGTGGCACGACGGGTAACTCGCTAGGCAAAAACTTCGCGTCGTAGTTCCCGTCGCCATTTCTCGCTAAGCTACGCTTCAGCAAACCCATCTTTTGAGCGACGATGCGTGGTAGTCAGCACGCCATTGTCGTGTGACGGCTCATCTAACACAAAGCAACTCTCGGCGAGGATACTCCGTTGAAACTGCGCCAACAACTCTGGTCGTTCTTGCTCGCACTCGTTCTCATTGGTAGCGTCACCACCAGCTTTGCCCACGCGACCTCGTCAGATGACGACGCGTCTGCTGAGGAGACGGTGAATCCTGAGGATCTCTCGCCAGCCGAACTGGCGGAGAAACTGGGGCTTACATTCCAGACGGGCACGATTGTACTGCCGGGCGATATCGCCACACTGCAACTGCCCGACACGCTGAAGTTTCTGGATGGTGATCAAACCAAGTTCGTTATCGAAGATGTATGGGGCAACCCCGAAGGCAGCGGTCACTTGGGCATGATCGTTCCGGCAGACGTCGGACCGTTCGGAGAAGACGGCTGGGGCGTGATCGTCAGTTTCGACGAAAGCGGTTATATCTCGGACGAAGACGCGCAATCGATCGACTACAACGAATTGCTGGCGAAGATGCGATCGATGGAGAAGGAAAACAATGATGCGCGTCGCGCGGCCGGCTACGAGTCGGTGCATCTCGAAGGCTGGGCGACTCCGCCACACTACGATAGCGAAACGAAGAAGCTACATTGGGCCAAAGAACTGACGTTCGGCGATGGTGCAGAAGCATCACACGTACTGAACTACAACATTCGCGTGCTCGGCCGTCGCGGCTACCTGGAACTTAACGCGGTCGCCGACATCTTGCAGTTGGGACAAATCGAAGAAGCTATCCCCAGCGTGCTGACCGCGGTCGAATTCAATGATGGACACCGCTACGTCGACTTTGATCCGACCAAGGATCGCGTCGCAGAGTACGGCATCGCCGCCCTGGTGCTGGGCGGAGTCGCAGCCAAGAGCGGTCTGCTGAAAGGCGTCTTCGCTCTATTGCTGGCCGCCAAGAAGCTCGTGGTCGTCGGCGTCCTGGCCGTCGGCGGCTTCATCTCGAAGCTCTTCGGTCGCAAGGCGACAGGCTAGATATCGAATGTTGAATATCGAATATTGAATGTTGAATTCTATAAGTTCGCCGCTAGCGCCTTTCGGCACTCAGCTTAGATTTCAGGATAGAAGATAGTTCCCCCTCCCGTCGATGGCCTCCACTTCGCGCGGTTCGACACCGGGAGGGGGGAGGGGGAGGGAACCACAACGGACGCGGTGTAACGCTACGGAGATGCTGCAAAGTCGTGAGCGGAGCCGAAGTT
>JAGQPK010000952.1 GCA_020426755.1 Planctomycetales bacterium | reverse complement strand
AGAATGGTGACGTGAATCGTGTGGGCGTTCATTTTGCTTCCGCCTCACCATTGGAAGTGTGGGCTGTTTCTGCTTGCCGGCGGATCTGATCGATGGATCCGATCATGAATAATTGCCGTTCGTTCACGTGATCCAACTGTCCCGACAGAATAGCATTCGCTCCTTCAATTGTTGCTGCGACCGACACGCTTTGTCCGGCGATGCCCGTAAACGACTCGGCGACGAAGAATGGCTGAGTCAGGAAACTGCGCATCCGTCGCGCTCGCTCGACCAAGGTCCGATCCTCACTTGATAGTTCATCGATGCCTAGCATCGAGATTACATCTTTCAATTCTTCATAGCGTCCTAGAACGCGTCTTGATTCTTGTGCCACGTCATAATGCTGCTGCCCGACAACACTGGGATCGAGCGCCTTGGCTGAGGAAGCAAGTGGATCGACCGAAGGATACAGTCCTTCGGCGGCCACGTCGCGCGAAAGCACGAGCGAGCTGTCGACGTGCCAGAACGCGTGAGTGATGGCTGGGTCCGCGTAATCATCAGCCGGCACGTAGATGGCTTGAACCGAGACCATATCACCGTGTAGCGTTGCGGTAATACGTTCTTCGAGAGCCGCAATGTCGGCCGCCAAGGTCGGTTGATACCCGACGCGTGACGGCAGGCGACCGAGCAGTCCAGAGACTTCCATCCCCGCCTGAACGTGCCGGTATACATTGTCAACGAGAAAGAGCACATTGTTTTTCTCGACGTCGCGAAAATACTCTGCGACAGATAGGGCGGCTAGCCCCACCAGGAACCTCGCGCCCGGAGGATCCTTCATCTGTCCAAACACCATGGTCGTACGATCCATGAACCCTCGTTGCTGCAGCTCACGCCACAGCTCGAGACCTTCACGAGATCGTTCGCCAATTCCGGCAAAGACCGCGACTCCATTCAAATTGGCGACTGCATTATGGATGAACTCGGTGAGCACCACGGTTTTTCCTACACCGGCGCCGCCAAAGATCGCAACTCGACCACCGTGAGTGAACGGGCAAAACAGGTCAATGACCTTGATGCCCGTGGGATAGATTTCGCCGAGGCCCCGGCACATCGACGGCGGAGGTGGCGGACGATTCAGAGGGAACGAGTTGCTCCAATCCAGCTCTTCGCCGCCGTCGAGCGGCCGACCGTGCAGGTCGATAACGCGTCCAATGAGCTGGTGGCCAACGGGCACGCGCAGCGGCGTCCGCTGACTGACAACTCGCGCACCGCGGCAGAGCCCCCGCGTACTACCTGTGGCGATGGTACGCGCGCGTGCATCTCCTAAGTGTGAGTGGATCACCACGGTGACCCATCTGCCATCCAACTCACATTCAACTGCGGTGTCGATCGGAGGCACGGCATTGTCGAATCGAATATCAACAATCGTGCCGCGAACCGCAATGACTCTACCGTCTGCACCGCACGCCAGCTTCTGAGGTCTTAATTCGTGTACGTCCACGATCGGGCCAATCCACGGGGAGGTCAAGACGAAGTCTGTGTACATATATTGCAGCTCTCGTGCCAATTCGACGCAGCAGGAACCTTGGGGACACGGCGCAGACAGATCGTGCGTTTCAGCACATCTTGGCCGAAATCGTGCTCGCGTATGTTTGCTACGAGTTGCGAGCGTTTGTTACGTCTGGCGTGAATTACTTGGACAGTCAGCACGAGCGAGATTCGTGACTCAACTAGTTCGAACACTTGCTGCATGTTTGTTTGATACGAGTCCAGCGACATCTACATGTCGCGCTGGTGCAGGGACCAAGGGGACCAAGTGCCAGACACTCGAGAAGGGGAAACATGGGGAACAAGGGACATGGGGAACAAGGGACAGTCACTCGGAGTCCATAACCGATCAGCGCCAACGACGTGACGTGACGGCCTCCTTCCAGGCAAAACGAGTTGTCTGCCAGTGACACACACGAGCGACTCTCTGTCTGCCAGTGACACACACCAGCGACTCTCGACTGACACACACCAGCAACGTTGACGGCCGGTGACACACACTTGCAACTCTCAATCGGCACGGCATGGCGCCAGTGACTTACACTCGCGCCCAGAGACCAAACTCTCACGGCTCTTTGACTTTCTTCGGTCATCTCCGATACGTTACGCCCAAGCAATGGTGTTACGTGACCCTTCATGTCGCGTGATTCAGCAAAGTCCGGTCAATTCAAGAACAGGAGTATGGAGAATGGCCCGCAAACCGAGATACGAACTAATCGACAACGACTCAATTGGGATCTATCACATCTTCTCACGGACAGTGCGTCGGTCCTTCCTTTTTGGAGAAGACTTCATCACTGGTAAGTGTTATGACCATCGCATGGATCTACTTCAGACGCTGATGAGAACTCTCGCGAGAGTTTTCACCATCGACATCCTCGGCTACGGTTT
>JAGQPK010000951.1 GCA_020426755.1 Planctomycetales bacterium | reverse complement strand
GGCCACCGTCAAGCGGAGACGAGACTCCCTTGTCAGCCAACGCACGTTTCGACTAGCCTCTGCAGTACCTGAGTTCATTTCAAAAGTTGAACGGCCGCCGAGAAGGGATGTATCGTCCATGGAACCTAGCTCACTGGATTTCTTCAAACGTTTGCTCGAAACTCCTGGCCCTTCCGGATACGAGCAGCGCGTACAGCAAGTCGTCCGCGAATATGCCGCCACGTTCGCCGACGAGATCACGACCGATTCCCATGGCAACGTGATGCTGACAGTCAATCCGGATGCCGAGACGACACTGATGTTCGCCGGCCACTGCGATCAGATCGGTTTGTTAATCAGCTACATCGACGATGACGGCTACCTATACGCCCAAACGATCGGCGGCTGGGACCCGCAGCAATTGATCGGCCAGCAAATGACCGTATGGACCGAACAAGGCCCGGTCGCCGCCGTCATCTCACGCAAACCGATCCATCTGCTGAACGAAGAGGAGCGCAAAACGGTCGTCAAAGAGCGCGATATGTGGCTCGACATCGGCGCACGCGACAAGAAACAGGCCAGCGAACGAGTTCGTGTTGGCGATCCGGTCACGCTGAAGCTCGGTTTCCAACCACTACTAAACGACCTAGCTTGCGCCCCAGCCATGGACAATCGCACGGGTCTGTGGACCGTCGTAGAGGCACTCCGGCGCTGCCGTGAATTGAAACCGACATGTAAGGTGGTGGCAGTCTCAACGGTCCAAGAAGAGATTGGTTTGCGGGGCGCCACGACCAGTGCGTTTCAAGTTCAGCCCGACGTTGCCATCGCCGTCGATGTGACCCACGCTACCGATTGCCCCACGATCGACAAGAAACAACAGGGCCAAGTTTCGCTCGGCAGCGGTCCCGTGGTCTTCCGCGGCCCCAACATTAATCCCCGTGTCTCAAGTCGCCTCCGCGACCTGGCCTCCGAGTACGCGATCCCGATCCAGTTGGCTGCCGTCGCTCGCGCCACCCCCAACGACGCCAATCCAATTCAGATCTCGCGTGGCGGCGTCGCCACGGGACTCGTCGCCATCCCCAACCGCTACATGCACAGCGCCGTCGAAACGATTTCGCTGGCCGACATCGACCAAGCCGCGAATCTGCTCGCTCAGTTCGCCGCGAGCGTCACGAAATCGTGTGACTGGATCCCGCGCTGGGACTGAGAAGCTGAATGTTGAATGTTGAATGCGATGCGACGCCTTGCGTGCTGTTCCCCCTCCCGGACTGAACGCGACATACAGTGGAGAGCCGATTGCGGGCGGGGGAACAATTCGCGCCGTGGAACGTGATCGCAAAAATGTGTGGTACGACGCGGGAACTATGCTCGCACGGCACACGAACACCAGCACGAAAGTCTGATGCTGACAGGCTGGGCTCGACGCCAGGGCAATCTTGCCAAAATGGCAGGATGCTGCCGGGTTGGCTTCTCGTGGCCGGCCGCGGCAGAGGCGACGACTGCCACCGCTAACCCGCTGACACAACACCACTTACAACTTACGCACTCCCATTGGCACGCTGCTTGCAATAAACGCGGGCCGCAGATATCAGGACTGCCAATTACGGTGAGCATGAAACGGCAGTTCCTGGCCGGCTGAGTTTAACGGGAAGAGTAACTAGACCACTCAAATCATATGCGAGCGTCTCGCAGCCAAACCGGATTGTTGGTTTCGGCAGGGACGACGGACAACTTTGCAGGAGGAAACCTGTCGTGGCAAAGCAGATGGTGTTTGATGACGAAGCGCGTCAGCCCCTTTTAGCTGGGGTCTCAAAATTGGCTCGAGCCGTTCGAAGTACGTTGGGGCCACGGGGCCGCAACGCTGTGCTCGACAAAGGCTGGGGTTCGCCCAAGGTCACCAAGGACGGCGTGACGGTGGCAGAAGACATTGACTTGGATGACCCCTACGAAAACCTGGGCGCTCAGTTGGTAAAGGAAGCAGCCAGCAAGACCAACGATGTGGCGGGCGACGGCACCACGACGGCCACTGTGTTGGCCGAAGGGATCTACCGCGAAGGCCTGAAGATGATTGCCGCCGGCGCCGATCCCATGGCCCTGTCCCGCGGCATCGGCAAAGCAGTCGACGCCATGGTAACGGCGATTCGCAAGGCAGCCACGCCAATCGACGGCAAGAGCAAGAAGGAAATTCAACAAGTTGCGACCATCGCCGGCAACAACGACCCCACGATCGGCAGCGTGCTCTCCGAGGCCTTCCTCAAGGTTGGTAAGGACGGCGTGATCACGGTCGAGGAAGGACGTGGCAGCGAAACGACGGTCGAAGTCGTGGAAGGCATGCAGTTCGATCGCGGCTACCTGTCGCCCCACTTCGTCACGGACCAGGACGAGCAAGTTGCCGAACTGGAAAACTGTCTCGTCTTGATCTTCGAGGAAAAGATCTCC
>JAGQPK010000950.1 GCA_020426755.1 Planctomycetales bacterium | reverse complement strand
AACGGATATTTGTCGGTTGGCGAAAATGGCAACCTGTTTGTGCATCCAAGTCGCGACCCGGCGCTGAAGATCGACTTAATCGAGATCGTTAACCGGCTGCAGCTGCGCGGACTCGAACTGCCCGTACTGGTCCGCTTCAATGATATCTTGAAAGACCGACTCGCCGAAATTCACGGTGCGTTTCAGCAAGCCATCCGCGAACACGACTATCAGGGACAGTACCGCTTGGTTTATCCGATCAAGGTGAACCAGCAGCGCCAGGTTGTTGAACAGGTTTTGAAGCATGGTGAATCGTTTGGGTTTGGATTGGAAGCTGGCAGCAAGCCGGAATTGATGGCTGTCATTGCGCTATTAGATGACGACCGCCCGATCATTTGCAACGGCTTCAAGGACGCCGGCTTCATTGAGATGGCGCTCACGGCCCAGAAGATTGGCCGCCTGGTGATTCCTGTTGTTGAGAAGTACACCGAACTCGAACTCATCTTGAACGTGGCCAAGAAACTGGACGTCCGTCCGCATATCGGCATGCGTGTCAAGCTGGCGGCGCGCGGTGCCGGTCGCTGGCAATCGTCGGGCGGGTACCGTTCGAAGTTCGGCTTGACCGTAACCGAAGTGTTGCGTGGGCTCGAATTGCTCAAATCACTGGGCATGGAAGACTGTTTCAAGCTGCTCCATTTTCATCTGGGCAGTCAGATTACCAACATTCGACATGTAAAGGGCGCCTTGATTGAAGCCTCGCGCGTGTACGTCGATTTGGCGAAGCGCGGCGCGGCACTCGAGTATCTCGACGTCGGCGGCGGCTTGGGTGTTGATTACGACGGTTCGCGGACAAACTTTGAATCGAGCGTCAACTACACGCTGCAAGAATACGCGAACGACGTGATCTACCACGTGCTCACGGTGTGCGAAGACGCGGGGATCAAGCATCCGACGATCATTTCTGAGAGTGGACGAGCGATTGCCGCGTATCACAGCATGTTGATCTTTAACGTCTTGGGAATCTCCTCTCACGGCGAAGACGAACTGCCAACCGAGCTTTCGGAAGACGTCGAGCAACCACTGTGGGATTTGCGAAATACGCATCAAGAGCTGAGTGTGCGCAATGTGCTGGAAAGTTATCACGACGCTCAACAGGCGCTCGACATGGCGATCAGCGCTTTCGCCGCTGGCTATATGCCCCTTGATCAACGCAGTAAGGCTGAAAGCTACTTCTGGGCGATCTGTCGCAAGATTTGTCGCTTGATGGAAGAAATGGAGTTCGTTCCGGAAGAGCTCGAAAAGCTGCATGCGCTGTTGGCCGAAACCTACTTCTGCAACTTTTCGCTGTTCCAATCGCTTCCCGATAGCTGGGCCATCAAGCAACTCTTCCCAGTCATGCCCATTCATCGCTTGACGGAACGTCCGACGCATCGGGCGATTCTGGGTGACATCACCTGCGATTCGGACGGCAAGATCGACCACTTCATCGATCGTCGCGGAGTTTGCAAGACGTTGATGCTCCATGGGAATAATGGACAGCCCTATTACATGGGAGCGTTCCTGCTGGGCGCGTACCAGGAGATTCTCGGCGACCTGCACAACTTGTTTGGTGACACAAACGCGGCACACGTCAGCATGTCGCCGACCGGTGAGTGCACCGTGGAAACAATCGTCAAGGGCGACACGGTCACGAAGGTGCTCGAGTACGTCCAGTTTAATGGTACAGAACTCTTGTCGAGACTTCAGACGGCAGTGGAGACCGCCGTCAACAAGAATCGCATCGGGCAAGAAGAAGCCGGCGCGTTCTTGAAGCTTTACGAGGACGGCCTGCGCGGCTACACCTATCTGCAATAGCGGAGCCGAACGATGAAAAGCCTGGTAATGACGATTCTCGGCGCCGATCGACCTGGCGTCGTCGAGTCACTGGCGAAACTGGTCAATCAACATGGCGGAAACTGGCTCGAAAGCCGCATGGCGCACCTGGCGGGACAGTTCGCCGGCATCGTTCACGTGGAAGTCCCGCCGTCGGACGCTGACAAATTGGTCGAAGCACTGCGCGCCGTCAACGGCAGCGGCCTGACGATCATTGTCCAGCTGGATGACGTCGCGACCAGTGCCGCGACGTTCGCGCCGCTGCGACTTGAAATCGTTGGCAATGATCGCCCGGGCATCGTTCACGAGATTACTCGAGTGTTAGCCGAGCTCGCGGTCAATGTCGAAGAGTTCAGTTCCGAGTGTATGAGCGCCGCGATGTCGGGCGGTCGGATTTTTCAAGCTACTGCGAAGTTGCGACTGCCGCCAGGCACCGCGACACACGACGTGCAGGAAGCGCTCGAGCAAATCGCGCATGATCTGATGGTCGACATTCGCTGGCCAGTCGAGTGATTAGTTCGACAAACTCTAGTTAGTCATCAGCGAGTTGGCCGTTAGCCAGTTCGCCG
>JAGQPK010000094.1:6776-11560 GCA_020426755.1 Planctomycetales bacterium | reverse complement strand
CCCACGGTGTCAGCTGCCGATTGGCGTTGCCACAACTTCGCCGTGCGATAACCGCCCGAGGCCAGCCAATTACCATCAGGAGAAAAGGCGACCGATTGAATCATGTCGAGATCGGCGATCGCCTTACCGTGCGCGGCAGGATGATCTGCCAGACTCGGATCCGCCAGCGGCGCCGCATAAGTCTTCAGACGCGTATCGTATACCCACACCTGATTGCCACGTCCGGCCGCGATGAAGCGACCGTCAGCGGACTGCGCGGCGGCCAGAATTGGGTTCATACCGGCAGGCAGTTCTTTCCATTCGATCTCGTCGGCTGCCGTTACTTCGCCGGTCGCGCCCTGCTCGATCCAGAGCTTCAGCAGCGCCAATTCATCCGGCGTCAACGCCGCCGCTCCCGCACTATTGCCTTCAGGAGGCATGACAGGTTCTTGTCGCTGAGCGGCCAATAGATAGATCAAACTCTCATCGGGCTGCTTGGCAACGACAGCAGCACCTTCGTTGCCACCTGCCAAAATCGTGGCAGGAGTTTCTAGCACGAGACCGCTTTCGGCGTCGGTACCGTTATGACAGGCGAGACACTTCTTGCGCAGCACGGGCAGAATCTCGCGTTGAAAATCGACTGGTTCGTCGCGTTTAAGTTCTGCCGGTGCGATCTCTGCTCGTACTGCGCCGCCACTGCCAATCGACATGGCCAAGCCAAACGCACAAGCTATCCATCGCCACATAGACCAACGTTTCGCCGCACAGATCATTGGATGTTCACCGTCAGGTTATTCTTGTCGACAAGATCGACACCATTGAATTTCAGATTGGAACGCAACGTTACTGGAACGCTGCCAACTGTCGCATCTTCGGCAACTGTCAAGTTCAACGTCGCTTGAACTGAATCCGCAGTAATTGTCACTGGAGCGGCTTGTAACTTGACGCCGTTGGGCAGTTCCGGTGTGACCGTGACTGCGTCCGCAAAACCAAATTTTCGCGCGACACTCAGCGGCAATTCAACCGTTGCTCCCCGCTTAACTTCAATTGTCTCAGTTGACGGCGTCAGCTCAATCGGCGTAGGAAGTATCTCCACATAGAACGCGCCGGATTCGATGAAGGTGTTGACGTCGGCTACTGCAAACGTTTTGGTCGTCTCGGCAACGTTCGCATCGAGTTGTTTGACGTACTCTTGCGCTCGAGCCAACTTTTGTGTGGCCTGTTGATGAGCGTTCTCGGCTGCGACAACGGCTTCCTCGACCGACTTCATTTCAGCCTGGACAGCAGCGAGTTTCGTTTGAATCGCTGCCGCGCCTTGCTGAATTGCCGCAAGTGCTTCGTTCGCCTGCTGCAACGCAGACTGAAACTGTGCGACGACGGACTTCAGTTCTGCCGCCGACTCAGGCGCGACCGCTTCAGCCTGCGCCAACGCAGCCAGCGGTTCGCCGAGCGCTTTCAACTGCTCATTCGCCGCGGTCAAATGTTGCTCGACCTGTGAGCGCGCCGCTTCAAGTTTCGCCAGTTGTTCGGCGCGGCCCGCGATGCTCGACTTCGCATCGGCCACTTTCGTTGCCGCCGCATCCACGTCAGCTTGCAACTGCGCCAGCACCTTGTCGAAATTCTTGCGTTCGTGCTCGGCGCCCATTTGCCCCGTGGGATTGCGAGAATAACCAACCTTGGCGGCACCACGCAGGAACACGGTGTATAGGCCCGGCTTGATATCAGCGGCATCGAGCGTTAGATCGAGTGTGGCGTCGCTGCCGTCGGGTTTAATCGCCGTCGCCGTCGCTTTACACTTGTCGGGCAGGCCCAACGGATTGAGCGTCAGGTCGCTCTTGAATTCCAAACCATGGCGAGCCAGCTTGAGCGGCACGCTTAACTTGCCACCGACGCACGTTTGCCACAGCGGCGCATTCGCTTCCGCCAGCGACACCGTCGAAATGGCACTCGCCTGCCGAGCATCGCGGAGTCGTGGCAAATCAGCAGTCGCCGGAATGTCGACCGTCCCCAACGCCGAGTCCGAGCGAATGACCGACAGGATCATTTCTCGTGCGAGCCGCGCGGCCGGTCGCGATTGCTCAATGTTGCCCGTGGCCGAAGTTAGTGTTACTTCACGAGCTTCGCGCCGCAACGACTTGCCCTCGACGATCGCTTCACCAACGATTTGAATCGGACCGACATATGGCTCTGCATCAACGGAAGCCTGCAGCAATAGCACGCCTTCGATTTCGCCAGCTTGAACAACGCATGGCGATGCTGTCACACCGTCTGGCAGATTCTCGGCCGTCACCCGCACTGGGCCGTCAAAGCCACCCCGACGCAAGACGTCGATCATCACTGGCAGCACACCGTAATAGCGAAGGACCAGTGGCGCTCGATCGATCTTCTTGTCATCGTCCGCGCCTTGAGACTGCCCCCACGCCAGCAGATCAAAGTCGCCTCGAACAGGTTCGATGATCAACCGATACGTCAGACGTGGATCGTCGATCGAACTGCCGTTCAGGTCGCGCAGCCCAACGCGATACTCACCACTCTGATCCGCAGTGAAACGAACACTCGGGTCACGATGCGTCAAGTCAAGCCCGCGACGCAGCCCCAGACGATAGCGATCGCGCGCGGCGCGAAAATCGTCGTCCGTCGAAACTTGCGCCGCCTTTTCCTGGCCGTCGTCGGTCGGCGTTATCTTTTGGATGAAGATTTCGGGATCAGTCGGATGGCCTAGCCGATGACTCAGCACTCGGACCTGATACGTTTGTCCTGCTCGAGCCTGAAAACGAAACCAATCTTGATCGCGCCGTGGGAAAAAACGGCCGGCCACTTCCGCCGGCACTGCCGAGAGGAAATCGGCCGAATCAGGCAATCCGTTATCCATCGAATCGGCTTCCGGATCGAGTGGATACTCGGCGAACGGCACGAACAAACCGTTGCTGGCCGGGGTTCCACCAACTCGCAACATGAAGCCGTCGGCCTGAGCCGTGACGGGTGTGATGACGGAGCGTCCCTGTCCGGCCGCGACATTTCGCGTCGGCACCAACAACGATACGGTCGAGTTCTCCAGTTGCCGACCTTCAAATGACAACGTCGAACCACTGCCGCCGGGAAGATTATGCCCTAGGAGTGTGAATGTCTGCGCCGATCCAGGCAGCGCGGCCGACGGCATCACCGCCATCACGTACGGTCCCGTGTACACGCGCAGACGATAGGGATGCGTGGCACCACCGGCATACACGTGGTCGTTAACACCAATTAGATAGTCGCCCGCACTTTCAGCTTTTAAAGTGACGATTGGTTCTGACAAGTGGCGATTGCGAGCGAGTTGTTTGCCGGCTGCGTCCCAAACGGTGATGACCGGCCGCAGTTTGGATTCAATCGCCGCCGCCACACACTCGACGACCAGCGTCTGGCCCGCCTCGGCATGAATGCGATAGTAATCGATGACACCGCCGTCGGCGCGGCCGTTCATGACCTGATCTAGCGGTAACTCAATCGCCTTATCTGGCTGATGATTGTCGCCATTTTCGACCAACTCGGGCACATCGCCAATGACGAAGCTGGCTGGAGTTGACGCGCCGAACCGTCCCACGATACGCACGTCGTAAACGCCCAGGGGCATGTTCGTCGGCACGGTCAGGCGAAACCGATTGGGCACATAGTGCAACCCAGTTTCGAACTCGTGCGTTTCCCGCTTGATCCGTTCCGCCTCCAAGCCCGTCGGAAAGAGCACCAGCCGAGTGGCCTCGTCCAGGTCACGCCCGGCTATCTCAAGTTCCACCGTCGTGCCAACTTGGGCACCCGTCGGAAAGACTCGATCAAGCGCCGGACTGGGCAACTGTGCACGGCCGGTTGACCACGTTGTTAGCAGAAACAGAACGACCAAGCCAAGCGTGCGTCGAACAAGCATAGGAATGACTTCATGAGGAGCAGACGTGGAGGGCGCGTGGCGCGGCTACGTGAAAGCAACACATGCTGCTTTCACGTCGGTCACACCGCATCCACATCGGAGGCGGGAGTTACTTTCCGTTTGGAAACAATCGCTGTACGTCGAAGTAGTCGGTCAATTCAATTTAGTGGTTAAACAAGAACTCTTTCGTGTTGACGAGCGCCCAAACGACGTCTTCGAAAGCTTCCCGTTTATTCTCTTTGGCGTCGATGTACTGGCGAGCAATCGACAACTCCTCGTCATCCGCCCGACGTGCAAACGCCAACAGATAGAGTTCGTTAATTCTTTCATCAATTGAACGCTCATCGCCAGACAACTTGGCGGCGCTGCCTTCGTTGGCTGAGACCTTACCGAGGATATCTTTTGAGTTTAGCAGGTGCAGACTCTGCGCCAAACTTGCATCGGTCGAACGTTCACATTCGCAAGCGCTACTCGATTCGGGACGACCGAAAACGGTGAGAAAATACGAATTGAAGCCGTTGTCCGGCAGCTGCACCGCCCGGGTACCGACGGGCACGCCGGGAAACTGCGTGGGCTGGGCCGTAACTTGGTCAATGGCGTCCAGCAAGATCTCGGCGTCCAACCGGCGCGGATAGTACCGCGAGTAGTTTTGCTTGTCGCCCTTGTTGAACTCGTTTGGCTCGGCGCTCAACTGGAACGTCGTCGACGTACAAATCGTGCGGACCAGATACTTGAGATCGAAGCTGTGATCGACGAAATCAGTCGCGAGGGCGTCGAGCAATTCCGGATTGGAGGCCGGGTTCGTGACACGCATGTCGTCTTCCGGATCGACCAACCCACGGCCGAAGCAATGCTTCCAGTAACGGTTCACGAGTGCTTTGGCGAAGAACGGGTTGTCACGCTT
>JAGQPK010000094.1:0-6766 GCA_020426755.1 Planctomycetales bacterium | reverse complement strand
GTCGGCCAAAGCGTCGCGTGGATCGTCGAGCGGCGAAATCGGTTGCGGGTCGGCATCGAGGCCAGCCGGCACGAGGTTCTCGCCAGTCTTGGGGTTCTGCATCGACGGCGCACCTTGCTTGTGGAATATCTGCTGCTGCCCCTCGACGTCGGACGACTTGCGACCGATGCGGGAGTAGAACGCAGAGAAAGCGTGGTAGTCGCGTTGACTCCATTTTTCAAACGGATGGTGGTGGCAGCGCGCACACTGAATTCGCATTCCAAGGAATAACTGCGCGGTGTCCTCGACCATCGCCGAGGGTTCTTTCAACTCGCGATACCAGGCAACGGGTGCGTGCACCGTAACATCGCCCGTCGCGGTAATGATATCTCGCACGAACTGATCGTAGGGAACGTTGTCATAGAGGCTGTCGCGAATCCAATTGTAAAAGGCGAATGTCGCGGCCTTGTCATCATCCTTCGAACGCTTGTTTCGCAGGATCGCCGACCATTTAGTCGCAAAGTTGTCCGCATAGTCCGTGCTGTCGAGTAATCGATTGACGAGTCGCACTCGCTTATCAGCGGAATTGTCGGCGGCAAAGCTGCGTGCTTCGTCCAGTGTCGGCACTCGGCCAGCAATCGTAATTGTCGCGCGACGCAGGAACGTCCCGTCATCGCAGACTTCTGACGGCGGCAGGCCGAGTCGCTTCAACTGATCGAAGACCAGCGAATCAACATAGTTGCTTTCCGGCGGCAAATTGGCGACCTGCTGCCCCAACGGCAGTGTCGCGCGAAAGACATCGACGTGACCTTGGAAGATACACATGACGGCAACCGTTCCCGCTTGCTCATGCGTCGTGACCAAACCGCTCGGGTTAACCTCGGCCATCTCGCCGTCGTTCGAATTCAATTGAGTCATCCGCGTGACGTCACGAGTTGAACCGTCAGAATAGTGAGCGATCACTACCAGTTGCTGAAGCTGCCCGGGCTCCATCACTCGAGTTTTGGGAAACACTTCAATCGATTCCGCGACGGGATCGCTGTCGCTGCCATACGGCATGCCCTGGCTAATCCAGCGATGGAGCACACGGTACGGTGCGGAATCAACTTCCAACCGCGCACCACCGCCGTGCGGCAACACGGCAGCGCCTTTGAGCAACAGCAGGCTTCGATCGGGAGCTGCAGGAAACAGGCGGCGGCCGCGAGCCTCCTTGGTCAGGAATTCAAAATCTTCCCGTGGCTCGAATCCCAACAGGGAAAGGCGAAAGCCGTTTTGTCCGCTGCTCTTGCCATGACAACCACCGCCGTTGCAACCATGCTTGGTAAATAGCGGCACGACTTCGTTGGGAAAGTTGATCGGCAAATCGTTAATGATGTGCGACACATGAATGTCAGTCTCGGCCACGGCGCCACTGCTGTGCGTCGCACGCACTCGTACCGCCCCCTCCGAAATCGGCGTTACAAGTCCGGTCGAGTCCAAATTAACAATGCCCGCGGGCTCGGCCGAATAAGTCACCTCGCGCGTGACATCCAACTCACGCCCCGCCTCGTCTTGCCAAGTGACAACGAGCTGTTGTACCCCGTCACGTCCGGCAATTACCGCCGGTGCATCAGCAACCCGGCCAGTCGTCAGAGACAGCGATTGCGCGAACGCCGCAGGGCAAAACAGACTACTTGCTACAAGGAGACTTCCGGCAGCGCGCACCCAACCTGAGAGACAACGAGGACTCATGAGGGTTCCTTCCTCACCGTGAGGGCGATTCTGTTTGGGGGAATGTGTGGTAGGTAGGCAGGAGCACAGTCGAAGCAGGCACGTGGGCACGTCCGCAGTCCGACTGCCTTTGGTAGGCCCGTGATTATCTCACTAAGCGCGCCGCATTTCAAGTAAATAGAGCGGCCGGGCAAAAATCCCCCCCAATGAATGCCGCGTCCCCAGTTCGCCGGAAGGCGGCTTTCGGAGGCGATTGAGGAATGATGATTGTCGAGTTTTGTTTTTTGAACGAAAAAGCGATCGCCAAACACTGGCGGCCGCATTCCGCCATCACATTCTAAAATCCGAAATCCGAAATCATCATTCCGAAATCGACTTCTGCGCCAGGACAGAACCGACGCTGGCACGTGGCGGCGAACCCAAACTGGGGAATTGCTTCCCGAAACATCGCTCTCCTGGTAGCTTACTGAGTTGAGTTCAGGAGTCGGATCGACGGAGGAAGCTGGGGTGTATACGGGATCTGAGGAGGTCAAGGAGCGAATTCGTCAGGCGGTCGATCTGGTCGACTATGTGGGCGAGCACTTGGAGTTGCGGCGACAGGGCCGCAATTTCGTGGCGCTTTGTCCTTGGCACAACGATTCGCGACCGAGTTTGCAGATCAACCCCGTACGGCAATCCTGGAAATGCTGGGTCTGCGACCTGGGTGGCGATATCTTTAGCTTCGTCATGCAGCGCGAGCGCGTTGGCTTTCGGGAAGCGCTTGAAATCCTAGCCGACAAGGCTGGCATCGTGCTGGAAACGACGGCCTCGCACCCCGTTGAGCCGGGCAGTCCCGAAGACAAGGCCACGCTGTACAAGGCGATGCAGTGGGCGGCGGATCAGTATCATCAGTGTCTGCTGCAATCCAGCGAAGGTGCCGCCGGCCGTGACTATTTGGCCAACCGCGGCATCACTCAGGAGAGTATTGAGCGGTACCGTATCGGCTTTGTGCCGGACGGTTGGCAGTGGCTGATGGAGAAAGCGACGGGCACGCCATTTTCCGCCGAGGTGCTTAGCGCCGTTGGGTTGGCCGTCAACAGCGAGAAAACCGGGCGGTGGTTCGACCGATTTCGTGGACGGGTGATGTTTCCGATCTGTGATGTGCAAGGTCGCGCGATCGCGATTGGTGGACGCATCCTGCCGGAACTGGCTGACGAGAAGACCGCGAAGTACATCAACTCGCCCGAAACGCGCCTGTTCTCGAAAAGCGAACAGCTCTACGGACTCAATCTGGCCAAAGACGCGCTCTCGCGGGAGCGTAACATTCTGGTCATGGAAGGCTACACGGACGTCGTTATCGCCAGTCAGTACGGCGTTAACAACGCGGTGGCGGTGTTGGGAACGGCGTTGGGGCCCCGCCACTTGCCGGTGCTACGCCGCTTTGCCGATCGTGTGACGCTGCTGCTGGATGGTGATGCGGCGGGTCAGCGTCGTTCGAGCGAAATCCTGGAGCTGTTCATTGCCAATCCGATCGATCTGCGGATCGTGACGCTACCGGGCAATTTGGACCCGTGTGATTTTCTGTTGGAGCATGGGCGCGACGCGCTGGAGCAACAGGTCGAGTCAGCACCTGATGTTTGGGAATACAAGATCCGGCAGGAGACGCAGGGCGTTGATCTGGTGGAGGACACACATCAGGCCAATCGCGCACTGGAGAACCTGTTGACGACGATTGCCAAAGCGCCCCGTCCAGACGCGGCGGATCTGAGTTCGCTCGAACTGCGCGAGCAACAGATTCTGAACCGCTTGGCGCTCGACTTTCAACTTAATGAAAAGCAACTGCGAGCGCGAATCGCCGATTTGCGACGCAAACCGCAGCCGGCCGCAGCAGCACCTCCGCCGCCCCCCGCGCCAATCAAATCGACCAAGCCGCATTTGGAATCGATCGAGCGTGATTTATTCGAGTTGTTGTTGCAGCATCCCACGGGCATTGGCATGGCGCTCGAGGAAATCCACGTCACTCAGCTCAAGACACCGACGGCTCGTCAGCTTTTTCAGACTTTGGAGGAGTTGCTAGAGCGACATGCTAGCCCTGACTTCAACATAATTTTAACCACAATCGAAGATATTGGGCTCAAGAGTTTGCTGGTTGAGCTTGACGAGACCGGCCAGAAAAAACAGGATACTGATCGCGAGCTTGCGCTCCGCGAGTTGTTGCAAACGTTTCAGCGTCGCTGGACGGAGGAGCAACTGTCGCGTGACCAGGCCGCACTGGAGGCTTCGCAGTTAGACGAACAACAAGAAATGGACGTACTGATGCGAATATTTCGCACGCGTCAGGAACTACAGTAGTCCGCTGCCAAGACTTCACCAGACAAGAGTAACGACTAAGATAACTACGAGAAGAATTCCTACCCAGAATTCTGAAACCAAGCCGCTGAAGTCTCCCGCGACTTCAGAACAACGCCCGCGCCGGGTTGCAACTCATGGAAGAGTCTGCAGGCGCAGGCCGCTCGAACGCACTTTCAACAACCCGCACGTTGAAAGCGAAGTTCGTCGCATCGCTGTCCTTAATCGCGCAGGAAAGCGCAGGAGGATTTGACCGATGGCTTATCTCGACACCGATCTGGATGCGATCCTCGTCAAAGGCCGGGCCCAAGGTTATTTGACGTACGACGAGGTGAACGCTTACCTTCCGGACGAAGATGTCAATCCAGCAAAGCTCGACAACCTGCTGGTGGCATTGGACGAGCGTGGTATCAAGCTGGTAAACAAAGCTCCCGCCAAGGTTGGCAAGCCCGTCCTGCGTGTTGTCGATGCGAGCACGGTCGACGGCGAACCGCAATTGGCACTAGGCCCTCCACCGGCCGATGCGGTTCGCAAGTTGGACAGCGATCCAATTCGCATGTACCTCAGCCAGATGGCCAACATCCCTCTGCTGAGCCGCGATCAAGAAATCTCGCTGGCCAAGAAGATCGAAGTAAGTCGCAAGCGTTTCCGCCGCACGTTGCTGAGCTGCCATTATGCTCTAAAGCATACGGTCGAGACGTTGGCGCGAGTTTACTCTGGTGAGCTGCCGTTTGATCGTACGATCAAAGTTTCGCTGACCGAGCAGTTGACCAAGGAACAAATCTTGGCCCGCATGCCGCACAACTTGCGTACGCTGCGAGAGTTGCTGAAGCAAAACCAACGGGACTTCGCCAAGCTGATCTCACGGTCCACTCCCGGCAACGAACGTCTGCAGGCCCGCCAACGCTTGCTGCGTCGCCGCCAGAAGTGTTTGCAGCTGGTGGAAGAACTGAGCCTGCGCACGCGCCGTGTGCAACCGTTCATGAAGCCGCTCGAAGACTTCGCTCGCAAGATGGATCAGATCCGTCAACGCTTGGAAGTGTTGCCAGTCAACGAATCGACTCACACCGAACGCACGCAACTGCGCCGTCAACTGTATCAACTGATGATGGCGACACAGGAGAGTCCGGTCAGCTTGCGAGCCAAGTGCGAAAAATTCCGCGAAGAGTTCACGCTGTACGAATCGGTCAAGCGCGAGCTGTCCAACGGCAACCTGCGACTGGTCGTTTCGATTGCCAAGAAATATCGCAATCGCGGTCTCAGCTTCTTGGATCTGATCCAGGAAGGAAACACGGGCCTGATGCGAGCGGTCGACAAGTACGAATACCGACGCGGCTTCAAATTCTCGACGTACGCAACCTGGTGGATTCGCCAAGCAATCACGCGAGCGATTGCCGATCAAGCCCGCACGATTCGCATCCCGGTGCACATGATCGACGTGCTCTCCCGACTGCGTAACATCCAGAAGCAGCTCGTCCAAGAAAAGCGTCGAGAACCGACCACTAGCGAAATCGCCGATCGTGCCGGACTGACGATCGAGGAAACTCGTCGCGTGCTGGACATCGGCCGCAACCCGGTCAGTCTCGATCGCCCGGTCGGCGACAGCGAAGATGCGGCCTTTGGTGAGTTCATCGAAGACCACAGCTCGGACAACCCCGTCCGCAACGCGACGAACGAAATGTTGCGAGAGAAGATCGAGCGGCTCTTGAAGACGCTCACCTACCGCGAGCGTGAAATCATTCGCCTACGCTACGGCCTGGGGGATGGCTATACCTACACGCTGGAAGAGGTCGGACGTATCTTCCGAGTGACGCGTGAACGCGTTCGCCAGATCGAGGCCAAAGCGGTTCGCAAGCTGCAACACCCGGTCCGTAGCCAGCAGCTCGAAGGCTTCTTGAAAGGTGCCGCGTAAGCGGGAAGCACCGTTCGGCGCGCCGTGATCCGTTCGGCGCGCCGGCCAACATTTGGAGTGCCGCCGCGGAGCTGCCGCTTTCGAACGAAGGAAGCCGTTAATGCGCGGCGACTGATCCTCCAATACGAAGTGGGGCTTCGCGAGACCAGTAGCCGCGCGCGTCGCCGTCGTGCGGCCAGAGTCTAGCGATGCTGAAGCCCCGAGCTCACGCGGAAAGCGATAGCTGCGCGATCGCACTCCAAAATTCCGCCCGCACTCTCAAAATTCACCCGCACTCCAAGATCCCAGCAATTGTGACACCGCGCCGAAGTCCCAGCCGGGACTGGTACGACAAATTCCCCAACGCGTATAATAGCGGGTCGCGCCGCTTGGACAGGCGCGGCCTTGAACCGCCAGATTCGTGAGAGGGAATGCAGTACACATGTCAGTCAACGCCGCTGTGCTCAGCGAACTTCATCGTATCCACCGACAACTGGGTGACCTGCGTTCACGACTGGAACGGGGACCGCGACAGATCAAAGCGTCTGAGACCAACGTCGCAAATGCCGATGCTGAATTGGCCGCCGCCAAAGAACACCACAAACGGACTCGCATCTCGGCTGACCAAAAGGAACTGCAACTCAAGGAACGGGAGGGCCGAATCCTCGATCTGAAAGCTCGGCTGAACACCTGCAGCACGAATCGAGAATACCAGACGCTGCTCGAACAGATTGCCGCCGACGAGGCCGCCAACAGCGTGCTGGCTGACGAGATTCTCGAACTTTTCGAGAAGATCACCGAGGCGCAAGATAAAGTCGCCGAGATCCAGTCGAACCGCGAAAAGCTTGAGCAGGAGCT
>JAGQPK010000949.1 GCA_020426755.1 Planctomycetales bacterium | reverse complement strand
AGGGTTACAACACGAACTACTCGTCGAGCTGGTTCTTGGGGCGTAGTGGCCCGAAGGTGAACGTCACCAGCACGGGTGGCAGCACGACGATTGTTGCCATCGGCAACCCGGCCAGCCAAGGCCTGAAGGGTCTGAGCACCACGACGGGCGCACTGACGCGCCGTCTGCTCGAAACGTCGAAGATCGTTTCTTCGACCGTGCCCCTCTTGGGCGATGCTGCTCCGGGTGATGCCGACGAAGCGATTCTCGCCGCGACTCTTTCTTACGGACCGTCGCTGAACGACGGCTCGGCGGATCCGTTCTCCAACGGTAACACTGTCTCCAAGAAGTTCATCACCCAAGGCGAGTTGCTGGTGGAGAGCTTCAATGATGGTCCGGCCTATTGGGACAGCGCTTCACAAAGCTTGAACCTGATCCAACAAGGTGGCAACTTGTCGCTGCAGGCGGCTTGCGAAGCTGCCGGCAGCTGCCCAGCTCCGACAGACAGCAGCAGCACCTACCTGCAAGATACGCGTGACTGGTTTGCCATTCACGGCGGTGGCAAGGGCGCGACCTGCAACATCCTGATGGCCGACGGCAGCGTGAAGGTCTTCAACGACTTGAACGGTGACAAGTACCTCAACCCTGGCTTCCCCGTGCCGAACAATCTAACCGTCGCCGACTATGCCGGCATCGGCTACAAGGATGGCACGGTTGAGTTGCCGCCAAGCGAAATGTTCAACGGCGTCTTCCTCGTTAGCCCCAGCGGCTACAAAGTGTTCGAGTAAGCCGTCTGCCAATCGAGGAGCGAGATTCTCGAGCGTTTGGTTTAAACGCACGGCGACCACCTGATGTCGCAACCTGTTGTTTGGGTCGCCGTGCAATGCACATTTGACTGACGACATCGCGTTCGGAGTCCACTGAGTTCCGAACGCGATTCCAATTCGCACAATTGACGCGGCTGCACTTCGTATTAACGAGCGATTCTGTCCTGGCGACGGCCGCGGTTCTTCTTGTCAGAGTTTCCATGAACGAGTCACCCCAGCTGCTTTGTCGAGTCAACTTGTCTTCACAACTTCTCTACAGCAAATTGCGATTTGGCGCGAGCTGGCAGATGCGAATACTGCTGGCTCTGACTCTTCTTGCGGTGGGCTGTGGACTGGAAGTCAAACCAACGCTAGCTCCACCACGTGTCCGCAAGAAGGCGACAGACACTTCCACAGCGCTCGCCTCCGCAAAGATCATTGCGTCTCAACCAACCACGTCAGTGGCACCGGCGACGGCGACCACACAGGCGTTACCCTCCGCCCTCATTGCGGGTTCGCCAAAACTCGTTATCCCGGAAGATAGCTACAACTTTGGCCAAATGAATCCCGAAGAGGCTGGTGAGCATGTCTTCCTTGTTCATAATCACGGCACGGCACCGCTGCACATCCAGGGGCAGCGGACGACATGTCACTGCACCTCCGCTCGGTACCCACAGGCGCCCATTCCGCCAGGTGGAACGGGCGAGTTGATCGTCGCGTGGAAGACCGGGCCGTTTGAGCAGTTGTTTGCCGAGACTGCCACGTTCCTAACCGACGACCCACAGCAGCCCGAAGTGAAACTGCGGATCAACGGCAGCATCCTCGTACGCCTGGGCGCGTATCCGCAAGATTTCGCGTTAGGCGGCATCCACCCCGACCGCGCGGCCTCCAGCACACTCATGCTGGGATCAAAGACTTGGGAACACTTTGAACTGACTGACCTAAGTTCGTCACTCGAAGGCATGAAGTGGGATGTTGCACCAGCGACAGCTGATGAATTGTCGGAACTAAGACTGACGAGCGGCTACCGCATCACCGTCCATCTGCCCGACAACCTGCCTGTTGGTCCGTTTCGCCATATACTCCGCTTCACCAGCATTCCGCCGGAGCATCACGGTGATCCCGAATCGGGTGAACTGTTCGTACATGGCAAGGTCTTGAAACGACTGGCGGTGTACGGCCCCGGAATTGAGTCGACCGGCAATGTGAAAATTGGCGTCATTGACTCAAAGCAAGGGCACCGACACCGGCTGACGCTCAAGGTCTATGATCCTGACAACGAATTGACACTCAGAAACTTCGATGTCTCACCGGACTTCATCAAGGTATCGCTCACGCCGTACACCGAATCGCCTGGTAAGGGCCTCTATTTTTTAGACATCGAAATCCCGCCGGATTCTCCTGGCTGCAACTTTCAAGGTAAAAACGCGCAACCTCTTTATCTAACGTTCAATCATCCGCGCATTAAGGACCTCAACCTGTGGCTGCACATTGCAGTTCTACGTGCCCTTTGAGTAAGGGATTGAATTATGAGTACCATGCCTCGTGAAACAATATTCGACGGATCGGACATGGCATGCGGAAAGTGCCGCGCCACGAACAGTCCCGATCGCCGCTTCTGCCGTAACTGCGGTAC
>JAGQPK010000948.1 GCA_020426755.1 Planctomycetales bacterium | reverse complement strand
GCTTCGATTCGAAAGGCAATCTGCTCACAGAGATGCACCACAAGCTTGTCATTCATCGTCGCCAATGTTTGCACTGCCGTGATCGATTCGCCACGTTGCGGACTGAGTTGCGACGCATCGGGACAATCGAGTGCCTCCATGAATGGATCAGGTACAGTGCGAAACACAAAACGATATACGCTCCGTCGATAGTTCGCGCGATTGCTCAAGTCGAATCCGTCGTAATCAACGACGGGCGTCACGTGTACGCCCGGGCTCTGGTTGAATTGCTGGTCGGACGGCCCCCCCATGCGTTCGTCGAGTTGCCCGGAGATTTTCAACAAGGAATCCCGAAATGACTCGGCATCCAAGCGTCGCCGATTCATCCGCCAGAGTTGCCGGTTCCCCACATCGACCGTCGCCGCCGCTTCTCGATGGGTCACAGCTTGCCGATACGTGGCACTCGCAACAATCAATCGATGCAACTCTTTCAACGATCCGTGTCGCAACCGCAACTCAGCAGCCAACCAGTCCAGCAACTGCGGATGCGTTGGAGACTCGCCGCCGCGACCAAAATCGTTCATCGTGGCAACCAGCGGCGCACCGAAATGATAGTGCCAGATGCGGTTGGTGATCGAACGCCAAACTATCCCATTCCGTTCACTTGCCAACCATTCGGCAAACGCAACACGTCGCTCACCTTCGTTTTCACTACGCAGCTGATTCAGGTCAACGGCAGCAGATGTCAGACTATCAACGATGACTGGCCGCGCGACTCTTAATGGCTTCGCCAACTCACCACGTTGTAAAACCTGCACTTCGCGCGGAACACTGACAGGTCGAAACGAACCATCCGCAGCAAACTGATTGGTGCCACAGTAGACCATTCTTTGTTCAGGTAACGAGGCAAGGGCCTGCTCGATACGATCGCGTTCAACGTACGCGTTCAGTCGACGCTGTTGATCTTCGGTGCGTGGCTCGTTCGAGTGCAACGTCGCGTGAATGTCGGCGGGCAACGCCGCTTCCACCTCGTAAGGTCCGACTGCGTCTGTGACGCCAATCGCGAATCGACCAATCAGATGGCCGCCACCGTGAATCTGATCGAGTTCGACACGGCAGCGAATCGGCTTCGTTTCATCGTCATTCAACTTATCGTCCGCGTCTTCATCATCCAATTCAAACACAGCTTGATGAACGAGACCGACCTGTGGGTAGATGCCCCAAGCGGTGTTGGGGTTGCCATCGATGGCGCGAGTGACGTCCCAGCCGGGCTGATCATAGTCCGACGTCACCCGCACGATTGCTCGCCGACGCTGCCAACGCCCAGTGCGCGTATCAGCTTGGTAGACGCGAATTTCATTCAGGTGCAGGTTGCCATTTCCGGCGCGGCCTGGTCCCTGCATCGGCAATCGCGCATCCGGCAGCAACATGAGCCGCAAACCACGCACACGGTTGGAGTCGGTTTCAAACTCCAACCTATAGGTATCCTTATCTGGAATCGCCGCCGTGTCATGATTGGCGAAAAGTGAATTGTCAGCTTCCCGAACCAACTCCGCACCACTTCCTGCGCTAAACGCGATCCAACGTACGTCGCGCCATTGCGATTCTCGCGCACGACGCGCCTGCTCCCAAACGGCCGTCTGTTGTTGCAGTTCGGTTGCCAGCAATTCGGCATCTTCTCGGGCGACCCAATCCGCGACCATTGACATGCGCTGCTGTAATCGATTGCGGCGCTCGGCCACGAGCCCGTCCACGTCGTAAAGACGGTTCGCCTTGTCAATGCCGGCAAAGATTGCCTGCAAACCATAGTACTCGTCCTGGGAGATCGCATCGAACTTGTGGTGATGACAGCGAGCACAATGAATGGTTGTACTCGCAAACGTCGACATTACCGTGGTAATGATGTCGTCACGATCGATGTACTGCGCAACTTGACGGTCGCTCGAATCCTCTTGAATATCGCGCAGGGAACTCTCGTCCCAGGGTCCGGCCGCCAGCATCCCGGTCGCCGTAATTGCCAGTGGGTCTAGCGGTGACAAACAATCGCCAGCAATCTGTTCACGGACAAACTGAGCGAACGGCACATCGTCATTGAAACGACGTACCAAGTAGTCACGATACGGCCAAGCGTGCTCACGCGGACGATCCTGATCGTGCCCATGAGTCTCAGCAAAATGGACGACGTCCATCCAATGCCGCGCCCACCGTTCGCCGTAATGCGGACTGGCGAGAAGCTCATCCACAATGCGCAGATAGCGACGTTCTGACGGATCGCGACGAAACTCTTCAATCTCAGCGTACGTCGGCGGGAGCCCAATCAGATCGTAGTAGACGCGTCGCAAGAGTGCCGCCGGATCCGCTGGGGGCGACGGAGCAAGTTGCCGCATCGCGAGTTGATCCGCCACAAAACAGTCGATCGCGTTGCGACACCACTCCCGCGCGGCGGTCGTGGGCGA
>JAGQPK010000947.1 GCA_020426755.1 Planctomycetales bacterium | reverse complement strand
GTGGCACCTTGTGCATTCCGTGGTGTGTTCGCGTCGAGAAACAACGTGTCTACGAAATCTGGCGGCTGCCACTGAGGTATCAGGTTGGGTGAGTTTGCATCGAGCGAGAGTAGATCACCAGACCAGACAGACGTGCCAACGTCCACGCCCCCATTCGGTGACCGAGATCGTACTGAAGTTGATTGGGCGAGTCGCACCGGACGCCCCGTCCCTTCTGCTTTAGCAGTCGATGCTGTTGAGCACAAGTTGGCAGTGAGTGCGACGAGTGTGGCTGCGCAAACGGATGTCACGCCACGCTGCCACGGGCGGCAGCGCCATAAGCTTCTCCAGTGACTCCAGGTTGTCAGCGTCATGGGCGATCTATCGAACAGTGAACTCAAAGGCGTGTTGGTGGAAGTCGAGCATGTTTTCGTTCATCGCCCGTTCCATTTCGGGCGTGGATCCGCAGAATCGCATGAAGTAAATCGGTTCCGCGCGGCTCCGCATGCGGACGCTAAGCCGATAGCGTCCGGGCTTGCACATGCGATCTGCCGGCACAACATAGTGGGCCAACCGTCTACCGAGCGGTGGAACGGAATGCGCCTCCATGCGAATAAATGGCGGGTGGTTCATCGTCGTGACCGGAAAGCCATTGGGGCGAATAAACGGCAACTGGTCGAAGTCAATGTTGATCGGCAAGTACATTTCACGATCCGTTCCTTTGACGTTCGTGATTAAGAACTTCGTCTGCAGGTTGACGAGCTGTTGATCGCGAGGAATCCGCCCAGCAGCAACCTCGAGCGAATGCAGATCGGCCATATCGCCGTTCGCGTCAACGTAGCCGGATTCCCACAGCCACTCGTTGCCGGGTCCGGTGAGTACCACATTGACCCAAAGCTGCGGCTGAGCTCCCAGCGAACCTGTCGGCAAATTGTGACCGGAGTTGAGATTGGTCAGCTCATAGCGAAACTTGAGCGGTTCGTAGACGCGCGGTGGATGCTTGAAGTAGGGACCTTGCAGTTTCGAACTGCCTTCCATCAGCATGACGCGCTGTTGGGTCTTCTCTGCAACCAGTTCCTGATTTTCCTCGATGATCTCGCGAGCATCGTAGCGATCATCTACGTTCTGCCAGGCCGGTGGAAATGTTGCTTTAATCTTGCCGTCTTCTAGTTGCTCTTCAAACTTTTCGGTTCCCCACCCGGCGCGCCAGTCGAACTCTAGCCATTCCTCGGGTGTCCAGCGGTCGGCCTTGTCGTGGAACGGAAAGACACCGGGATGCGCGATCGAGTAGCCGGGACCGGCAAACATATGATTCGAGTGACGGCGATTTTCACCGATGCGTTTGTTGTTGATAACCGCCACGGGAGCTGTGTCGAAACCGGCGGGCTGTCCGGGCACAGCGCCCATGTGACAGTCTTGGCAACGGATACCTGATTTGCAGGCGGGGGAAGCACGATACTGTTCCCACACGACCTCAAGTTTGATGCCGGGATAAACGGCAACTTGATGACACGACACACAGAAATTGCTGGTGCCGATGTGGTCAAACTGCACAACGCCGTTGTGGATGTCCTGCCCAGGCCCTTTTTCTTCCGGTGACGTCTTGACCTTGTAGTAGTCCTTTTTGTCGATCACCTTTTGCAACGCGCCGCCGTGGCCCGTACCGACGATTGGCTCAAAAATCGAACCCGTTTCAATGCGGCGTTCGCCATTGGCGCGTCCATAACGCTCCACGACGCGGTGGCAGGCAATGCAGGTGACGCCTTCGCGGAAGACAGCGGGCATTTCCAGCGGATTGGTATCGCGCGGCGTCGCAGTTTCCACTGCGACCGGCGCGTGGCACCGCATGCAAAAGTAGCCGATCGTGCCGCGTGCCAGGTCGTTGATCGTTTGCTCGAAACGAATGAACATCGGCGACACGGCAGCGTATGCGTGCGACGACACGGACCACTCACGATATATCTGTTCGTGACACGTCGCGCAAGCCTTGGCCGACGGATACATTTCCTTGATAAACAATTCAGCGTGCGGATCCGGTTCGCAACTGGCATTGGCACCGCTCGAAGGCGCATCCGATGTCGAGTCGGAGCGATCCTCTTCCGGAGACACATCAACATCAGCGCGCTGGCGACCTGACGGGGTGTCGATGAGGATTTCTTCATTAGGTGACTGCGGGGCGACCAACGTGTCGCGCGACGGTGGTTGGGAGGACGGAGGTGCTGCGTGCGGTGTCGTCGGCACCGGCAGCTCCGCATCAGAACCTATCAGGTCCTCCGTGTCTCCGGTCGAATCGGTTGCAACCGGTGTCGCGGGAGCTACCTGCTCCGCAGGGTTGTCCGCCGGCGGACGCGGCGATGTAATCTCCGGCGTCACGTCGAGCGGCGTGTCATCCGCATCCGCGCCAGGCGACTCAATGGGTGGAAAGGCACGCAGGTTTGTGCGCGGTGCAGGAAAATT
>JAGQPK010000946.1 GCA_020426755.1 Planctomycetales bacterium | reverse complement strand
AGGCGGAAAGTAGCCCGGCCGCGGATGCGACCTCCGACGCGGTCGCGACCGAAACACCAACGGCTGATGAACCTGGCACGGAAGCAGATGATCCGCTGGCGGACCTGCCCGATGCTCCGGGTGGCAATGCCGATAATCGTCCGGAATTCAAGCCATTGGGAGAGGTCGCGGACAGCATTCGAGGACAATTGGCCACGCCGATTGCTCGTCAAAAGATGGACGCGGCACTCGACGCCGTCCGCGGGCCGATGAAGGCCTACTTTACGACCTTCATCATCTGGGAACGCTCGCCGGAAAAGGACAAGCCAGCCAAGCCCGAGCCGCCGGATCTCTACGCTCTAGCTGCCGACAAGGGGCTGACGGTCGGCAGCATTCCGCTTGTGAATCCACTCGAATTACACGAAACCGATTCAGTGACGGGCCAACCGTTATACGACATCAGCTCGGCCTTCGACCTGGTTGGCGGTCAGCAGATTATCTACTTCGGTCAGCAGATTTTCGATGAGCGTTTGGATCGGTACCAGGTCCGCTCAATTTTGGGCGCCGCGCTGGACACCGAGTATCTCTACTGGAAGACCGATGAGGTCGCCGAAAGCGTGCCCACCTTGGAAGAAGCACGGGACGAAGTCGTGCGAGCTTTCAAGAAGCAGCAGGCGATTGAATTGGCGAAGGAAGAGGCCAAGAAGGGTGCGGAGTCGGTCCGTCAATCGGGACAACGTCCTTCCGACGTCTACTTGAACGATTCCAATCGCAAAGTACTCAAAGCGGACTCGATTACCTGGATGACCAGCGGCGCTGCGATGGGACGACCGCCTCAAATTAGCCAAATTCCGGGCATCCGTTATGCCGGCGATTCGTTCATGAAGTCGCTATTCCGCTTGGAACAAGGCGAAGTCGGTGTTGCTGTCGATCAGCCTGAGTCAACTGCCTACCTCCTGTTTGTGGTCTCTGTGGACAGCGATGTCAAACAGTTGCGCGAACAGTTCTATCGTGCCGGTCCGAATACCGACACGTTGGCTCTGGCGATGCAAGAGAATCAAACTCGTTTGGTTGACTGGTACCAGTCGTTGGAGAAGTCGTTGGGCGTCAAATGGCAGCGAGCGCCGCGCGTCGATGACGGTGGCCGCTAGCCGCGTGTGGAATCTCGACTGTTGATGACCTTTGGAGCGCTATTCCGCCGCTATCGGTTTTCGAAGTCGTTTGACGCTGCGTGGAGGCAACAACCTGGCAGATGCGATGTGCTTTGGCGTGATCGGCGTCGGACGGTCAGTAGCAGTGGCAAGCGGTTGGCTTCGTTGGAAGGCGGCAGCTGCACGGTCGCACTCCGAAAGGACACTTCGAGAGTTTGCCAGTACAAACGCAAATCGCCTTGGACGCCGCTGCGACCAAGGCGATTTTGCAGTTATTCGTGAGTTTGCGAATCGCTCGTCTCAGCAAGCCGCGACTACTGTTCAGGCTTGAAGACTGCCAAGCCAAGTGGCGGCAGCTTGACCTCGATCGACCAGGGGCGACCGTGCCAATCGATGGGCTCGGCGGACACGCCTGGGAACGAGCCTACGTTGCTACCCGAATAATGCTCTGAGTCGCTGTTGAAGATTTCACGATACCACGTTTGTCGCGGCACACCGACACGGTGATTCATTCGCGGCACTGGCGTGAAGTTACAACAGACCAGCAGATTGTCGTTCGGATCCTTCGCCTTGCGGAGGAAGGCCAGGACGCTCTCGTCCGCACTTTGGCAGTCGATCCACTCAAAGCCTTCGGACACAAAGTCCCGTTGATACAGCGCGGGTTCACTCCGATAGATGCGATTGAGGTCGCGTATCAGATTCTGCATGCCTTGATGCGATTCCCATTGCAGCAAGTGCCACTGGATGCTCTCGTCGCAATTCCATTCGTTCCATTGAGCGAACTCGTCGCCCATGAACAGCAGCTTCTTGCCGGGGTGGGCCCACATGTAGCTGTACAGGAGTCGCAGGTTAGCGTACTTCTGCCAGAGATCACCGGGCATTTGATCCAGCAGCGAGCCCTTGCCATGGACAACTTCATCGTGCGACAACGGCAGCGTGAAGTTTTCCGTGAAGGCATAGATCATGCTGAAGGTCAGTTCGTTGTGGTGGAATCGGCGGTGAATCGGGTCTTCACGCATGTACCGCAAAGTGTCGTTCATCCAGCCCATATTCCACTTCAACGAGAAACCCAACCCGCCACTGTAGGTTGGACGCGAGACGCCGCCCCATGCCGTGGACTCTTCGGCAATCGTCAATGCACCTGGGAACTCCGCGTGGACTTGTTCATTGAATTCCTTGAGCAGCGAGATCGCTTCGAGATTTTCGCGACCGCCGTACATGTTGGGAATCCACTCACCGTCTTCACGGCTGTAGTCCAGGTAAAGCATCGAGGCGACGGCGTCGACACGCAGACCGTCAATGTGATAC
>JAGQPK010000945.1 GCA_020426755.1 Planctomycetales bacterium | reverse complement strand
TGGGATGAGACTCAGGGGATTGCAGCGCTGCTGTGCCGCGATCCAAGCGAGTAACGCCGCCCCTCCCGCTTCCTGTGTGATGTGACACACATGCGTCACATATTAAGTCAACGATATGGGCGTGTATCGTTTAAAGATGCGGCTGGCTATTCTTCTTCGGTGGCGATAACCAACCAACCGGTGTCACCGACTTCATGATCACGACTGGAGACGATCACCGGTTCCATGGCGGACAGCCGTGAAACTCCGCGAACGGGATCGACGAAATCGTCAAAGACAGTGACGTAACCGCGGCCGAAACTGGCGATGCCTTCGGTAATTCGACGATCGGTGCGCAGTCGCAGACCTCGCTCCAAATCATGGGAACTCAAATACGCGAGCTTATCGGAGACGCGGCGCAGCCCCAGTTGCGGGTGATGCAGGATGAGCCCAGCTCGCTGTCGCAATTGATCTTGGCGCGTGTCAGCGAGGATTGCGTGACTGCCCAGGCCGAACGCGCCCAACTCCACCGGCATGGCCAAGATGCCAATCCGCTTGCGATCAGGCTCCTCCAAAGGTCCATCCCAAATTGGCACCGCAAAGGTCACCATCAACGTCTTAGTATTGGATCCTTGAAACACAGCCGAGACATAGGCGGTGTGATTGGCGAGCGGCAAAATGGTTGGACGTTCGGCAACTTCATCGGGTGTCAAATCACGTCCCTCGCCGTGAAAATAATCGCGATGCCGAAAGTTCACGCCAATGCTCGGTGCATCCGGCACGCGCGCGACTTGGGTCCCTGCCTGCGAATAGATGCACCAGCAAACGTTGCGAGTCGCTGAACCATTGGCGATGTAACGCTTTTCTAGCCAGCTCTGCAGATCCGCGAAATCCGGCCGCTGCAACTTTTCGTCCGCTAGCTCGCGTGCATTGATCGCTTCCAACAAAGCGCGCCCGCGCGGCGAGGCAGCTTCTGACTCGAGCGTCCGCCAACGTAGCTCGATTTCCTGTGCGAGACTCTTGGCGAGGAACGAGGCGGAGGTGCCCAAGTTTTCCCGACGCGACGCCTCGGCGACACGACGTGCTTGTTCTGCGTCGGCCCGCGCGGCGCGTGCCCGCTGCGCGGCATGCGCAAGCCAAGCGGAAGCGAGCATCGCGAGGATGAGGCAGCAGACTAGCGAGCCCATGGCAAGTGCCGCGGCCGAACGATACCGTCGCATCCAGCGTCCCCAGTGGCTCAGCAACGGTTCGCGGTATGCACTCACGGGCTCGTCCGCCAGATACCGCTCCACATCTTGCGCCAGCAACAGCGCATTTTCATATCGATCCGCAGGTCGCGCCGCCATGGCCCGCGAACAAATTGCCGCCAATGGTGCCGGGACATCGGGCGCGACCTCTAACACTTGCGGAATCGCGCCCGCAGCCAGCATCTGGCGAATTGCCAACACGGATTCGCCGCGAAACGGCGAATGTCCGGTGAGGATCTTGAAGAGCGTTGCTCCCAGGCTATAGATGTCGCTGGCGGGCGTCGGTGGTTCCTCCGCCGCCTGCTCCGGACTCATGTAAGACGGCGTACCCGCGCCATGCGCCGAACTGCTTTCCGAGGCCGCTTGTGTTGGCAACAGTGTGTGCTCGCCACTGCTGCGATGTTGAGCGCTGCGTTGTACAGGACAAGCCAGCCCCCAGTCGACGACTAGCGTTTCGCCATAGCGTCCCAACATAACGTTGTCGGGCTTGATGTCGCGATGCACAATGCCTCGGTTGTGGGCATACCCGATCGTGTTGCAGGCCGACACGAAACGGTACAGCAGATTGCGAAACTCGACACTGGTCGGGCCGCGAAGTCCACGATGTTCCGAATGGTAACAACGAATGGCTTCACCCAGTGTCTGTCCGTCAATGAACCGCATCGCATAGAAGGTGCGTCCGTCGGTCGTCGTACCCGTACCGTAAATCGGCACCACGCCCGGATGATCCAAGCGACCTGTGATCTCCGCCTCAAGCTCGAAAAGTTGACGGCTGATGCCATCGGCGGCGCGGTTGCGATGGATGAACTTGACGGCAACTTGGCGTTTGAGTCGCTGGTCTTGACCGACATAGACAGCGCCCAAACCACCCTTGGCATGAAACGCCAGTTGATGCAAGTCCGACCGGAATTGGACTTCCGTGCGATCGACATTATCATCCGCGTCCGCAGTGCGGGCCAGCCGCGCATCCATGGCGGCGAGCGCTGCCAAACGGCGAGCTACTTCAGGTTCCAGATGAGGCGACTCGCGACACAACTCACTTACGTCCAAGTCTTGCCCGCGTGCTCGCGCCTCTTCCCAAGCATCAAGCAGATCTTCGATCTGCGTTTCCTCAGACATGCCGAACCTTTCCATCGCGATCGCGGGCGTCTGCTCGCAGGCAGTACTACAGCGGAATGTCACCTTGCAGTCGGTCGTGCATCGCCACTTTGGCG
>JAGQPK010000944.1 GCA_020426755.1 Planctomycetales bacterium | reverse complement strand
ATTGAATTCCATAATCGAGCGAAAGCCCCTGCAGCAACTCCTGCGTCAGCTGTTCGATGGCCAGATACTCGTTGTGAGATTGCGTGAACGGATTGAATCCAAACGATGTCGTGCCGATTTCATTCGACAGCCAGCGAAATCGCATGTTGCCATGACGCTCCGCTTCGCGACGACAGCCCTCGAACAACGCCCGGTCTCCCTTTAGGTCAACAATGACGACCGTTGAATCACCACGTGCGATGAGCTGCGTCGCTTGTGGTGCCAATCCCAATGCCGTTTTACTGGCGCCGCTGTCTCCCAGAATGTGGTTATGTTCATCATAAATGTCGCGATGGACCAAGACCGGGTTGTCGCCTCGCTCACTGGCGCCGTAGAACAGGTGCTCTCGCTCCAGTTCGTCATTCGAGTTGATGATGCGGTCGATATAGTTGTCCCAGTCGGTCGTCTTGTCGTCCTTGTGATGCGACAACTCGCGTTCGAAGCGCGCGAGCAGCGTGCCGGCTGAAAGAAACAGAGTCGAACACAAAGCCACCGGCCCGGCGAAGCACACCGTTAGCACATTCGCGAACGCTTGCACCGTATACGACCCGCTGAAGTACCAAACCTCGAACGGATCGGGACACATCGCGCCCAGTGTCAAGCCAATCGCCAGCCCAGTTCCAACGAAGAGCGTCCATCGCGTCCAAGGAGAGCGTAAGGCACGCGTCGGAAAGCGAAAGACTCCGGCAGCCGGAGTCTGGTGAATGTCGTAGGTCAAGAATACGACGACGGCCTTCCAAGTCGCACGCATTGCTTCGTCCGGATTGGGGAACGGCACGAAAGACTTCGCCGCAATGTGCCAGACAAGCCACATAGCTTGCACGCTTAACGCGAAGATCACGGGCCACCAGCATGTGCTGATGCCCACGGCAAGCAAGGTCCACCACGAGATAATCCAAGCCATCATCATCAGGACCGGACTGACCGTATACGTCAACAGCTCTGGGCAATCACGAGACAATCTACTTGGCAAGACCACTGGCACGTTGCTTCGCCAACGCTCCATCCGTTCGTGATCGACGGTCGGGGCGACAAGGATCCAGGCCGCCACCTGTCGAGCGATCAGCGCGCTGGTGACCCAGCCGACCAGAACGCTAACACGCAGGGCGTTGACCGAGAAAATCGTTGCGAACTCCCAGGCCAGAGCGACAGCGCCTACACATCCGAACGCCAGTGCACCGACGACGTCGGGTTGCTGGAGTACTCCAGTTAAACGCCGAATACCCAGCCATGCAGCCAGTACAATGCCGACGGCGATGGTGACGTGCCGCAGGATGGGAAAAAGCTCGATCAGGAAGTGCAGCGATATGCCAAGCACCACGATCGGCACCGAGATGATCAACAATAGGCCCGTCAGTCGACGCTCTTCGTCGTTCGACAGAGGCCGCGGCCGATAGTTCAGTTCGGTATTGTCCGTCGGCGGCATGTCGGCGCCGTCTAAAAGATCGTCCGCTTTGTTCGGGAACAGTTGCAATTTGAACATATTCATTTCCTTAGGGTTAGATAATCACCGAGTTCCGTAACGACAAACGTTGAAACCGTCACAGGGCCGAAGCTCTCTTGACGAATTCGATTTCGAATTTTCTGTTGTTGTTCGCGAGTGCCTGTCAGCACCGTGATGCGAAAGCGTCCCGAGTTGATGAGTGATTGAAACGCCGGCAGCGATTTGCGCTGGGCGATCATCCGCCGCACGCGTGACCGCATGCGATGCGGAGCACCACCACGATCGACGAGCAACAACTCGAGTCGCAGCTTTCCGTCGACCTCCATCAGCAGATAGTTGGACGACCGCATCCCCGGACGCCAGAGTTCGGGATAGAGCTCCTGGAACTCGGCGGACGTTAGGCGGCGTAGGTCTTTGGCGACGCAGTAAAACGCAACAGCCATGACGACCGGCAACGTCTGCTCCGTCAGCGGTCGCGGCGTCCGCGGTTCTTGGCCGAACACGGCAAACGTGTGGCGAGTCGGCGTGTAGTACGTGAAGCCAGACTTGGAGCTCACCCGCAGCAGCAATTTGTAATTCGCCAATCGCTGCAGGACGCGGCTTACGTTCTCTAAACCAGCGTCTTCGCCGAAACATGGCCTCCGCAACAGATCGACCGTGCCGACTCGATAGCGAATGACAAACTCCAAGACCTTGCGATCTCGCTTCGTTAGATGTCGTTTTCGTTTTCCCATGCTGGATGCACCTTCCTTTCACCAGAGTTCGTAGCCGATCCCGACACTTGCCAGCTGTTCGTGGATTTCGATCAGTCGGCTTACTGGATAGTCCCCTCCGTACTCGACGGCTCGAGCAATCCTCCCCTCGTGATCGCGAATCGCAGCATCCGGCCGAACCTTGACGAGCCAATCTCGCGGAAGGCGGTCTTCGCTCACCCAGTCCTCGGCAGCACGCTCTTGTGTG
>JAGQPK010000943.1 GCA_020426755.1 Planctomycetales bacterium | reverse complement strand
CTGGGGATCGCTCGCTGAACTTGTTTCAGAGTGGGCGAAGCGACTTTCATGGTCTGGATTGCTGCGTCGACAGAGTTGCCCGGAGCGAGCCGTACCCGACGAAGTCGAGCAGCCCACGTACGGATTTTGCGAGTACGAGAATCGTTTCGCGCATTCTCTCGCGTCGATTCGCAACCGTCTCGAGTCCGAGCAAGGCGTAGGCAGCGTCGAGTCCAAAGCACCGCAGACCGCACCGATTGGATTGGGGCGGCGTGACCATCTGGGGATCGACGCGGCTAATCATCAAATACCAACAGAGCACGGTTCTCAAACGGCGTGAAGGCGTCCGTGTTCGCGACATCGTCCGTCAGACCACACCCCGAGCGTTTGCCGCTCATTGCCACTCGGAAGCTTATATGAGTAACAACAAAAACAATCTGCAACTTGTCCAGCGTCTGCAGGAGTTTTCGATTCCGCTCATCGCAGGCGTCATCGTCGCGCTGGTTTGTGCCAATCTGAACTTTTCACTGTACGAAGGTTTGGTTCACAAGCCGTTCTATGAACTGGGCTCGTTGTTCAGTGAGCATGCGCCACTGACGGACGCAACTGACACCGCTCATTCGGCAACCGTCACACATCAAACGGCACTCGTCGCCCACGATCAATCGGAACCCGCCACAGGGTCGCATGGTGGTGGCCACGAATCTCCGTGGGCTCACTTCCTGACGATGCACTTCCTGGTGAACGACATCTTCATGGTGTTCTTCTTTGGAATTGCGGCGAAGGAAATCACGGAAGCCTGTTTGCCTGGTGGTTCACTCAATCCAATTCGCAAGGCAATCAATCCACTTTTCGGGACGCTCGGCGGTGTGCTCGGACCGGCCGCTGTCTACCTGCTACTCAATGCCGTGATGGGTCGTCCGGAATGGAGCAAAGGTTGGGGTATTCCGACTGCAACCGACATTGCTTTGGCGTGGCTTGTGGCACGTTTCTTGTTTGGCAAGGGTCATGCCGCCGTCAGCTTCTTACTGCTGCTGGCCGTTGCGGATGACGGAATCGGCTTGGGCATCATCGCCGTCGCCTATCCAGATCCGGCCCATCCGACGGTTTGGTCAAACGCGATTTGGATCGTCCCTGGCATGTTAGCGGCGTTTGGTCTGCGGATGATGAAAGTGCAGAACTGGGTGACCTATATCGCCGCCGGTGGTTCGTTGTGTTGGTGGGGCCTTTACAGCGCTCACTTACACCCCGCGCTCGCTTTGGTTTTTGTCGTGCCCTTCCTGCCTGGTCCGAAACGCGACATGGGTCTGTTCGTTGACGACGAGACGCCGACGCACCATCACAGTCCATTGGAACAGTTCGAACACTCGATCAAACTGGGGGTTGATTTCGGTCTGTTCTTCTTCGCGTTTGCCAATGCGGGCGTGCCGTTCTCTGGCATTACTGAACTGACGTGGATCGTGTTAGCTGCCTTGGTTGTTGGCAAAACGATCGGCATCGTGTCCTTCTCACTGTTGGCCCAGAAGTTTGGCTTCCCGCTACCAGAAGGAATGAACAATCGCCACTTGGCCATCGCGGCCTCCGTCGCGGGCATCGGTCTCACCGTGTCACTGTTCGTGTCCGGTCAAGCATTCAGTGACACGGCCACGCAGGGTGCAGCCAAGATGGGCGCCCTGTTCTCCGTCTGCGCACCGCTGTTGGCGGTCGTGCTGGGCAAAGTCGTCGCGGACCAACCAGGCTTCGCGCTGTCACTGCCCTGGAAGACGCGTCGATCAACGGCAAACTAATCACGCGCTCACACTTACGAACGGGGCAGCAACGTGCTCCCGTTCGTAAGTCACGACGCGGCGACTCCCTTAACGAAATGTTGGTAATTCACCTGTCCACTCGAAGCACCGTCTGACTATCTCGCGCTACGCGAACACCTGGTCGGACATCTTGACGGAGCACACACCATGGCACGTATCCCGAAAATTGGGTTGTTGACGAGCGGCGGCGATTGCCCGGGATTGAACGCCGTCATCCGCGGCGTCGTCAAAGCAAGTTACCAACTGGGATACGAAACGATTGGGTTTCGTAAAGGCTTTGAAGGACTCGTCGATCCGGTTACCTACACGCCACTTACTCCGCAGAATACAGCCGGCATTCTGGCGGCTGGCGGCACGATTCTTGGCTCGACCAACAAAGGCCGCTTCGTCGCGACGCGCGGCGTGAGTGATCATGTCGAGCTGCCGCACGAGTTAATCAAAGAAGTTGCGCGAACGATCCGTCATCTCGATCTCTCTGGTCTGATTGCTGTGGGCGGCGACGGTTCGCTGTCGATCGCACTCCAACTCCATCGTAATGGCATACCGATCGTAGGGGTTCCGAAAACCATCGACAATGACCTTTCCGCCACCGCATTTACGTTTGGCTTTGATAGTGCCATTGCTTGTGCGACGGATGCGCTCGATCGCTTGCATACGACC
>JAGQPK010000942.1 GCA_020426755.1 Planctomycetales bacterium | reverse complement strand
CGGTCCGCGCGAAGGCCGGGGCCAGGGCATCGTCAAGCCACCAGTAGTAGGCTTGCCAACTATTGCGTTCGGACACCAGCAATACTTCCCCAGACCGCTCGTGATCCATGTGATACAAATCGCGTTCATCGCCCATTAGCACTTCCGCGATGCCCGAATGGCGACGGAAGAGATCGGCGACGATTCCTACGTCATTTGGATCGTTGACGAACACATGGGAAAACTGATGGTCAACGAGCGCCCACGCTCGACTCTGTTCCAGGTCCAAACTCTCTAAGCCCTGCTCATCAGCGCAGACCTGCAGCAACCCGGCTTCGCGCAATACTCGATTTGGATACGTCACGTGATCGACCGGGACAATCGTGTATTCGCTAGCAATCAACCACAAAAGATGTTTGTTGCCGTAGGCCGCGGTAAATTCATCGACCAGCTTGCCAATGACTTGATCGAGTTCCCCGCAAGCATTCAGCGCTGCCTCACTGTCCGGCCCGAGCTTTTGGGCGGCATAGTCCAGGTGCGGAAGATACAGAAAGAAGAAACGTGGCTGGTAGCGGGCGGCGGCGATTTGCGCCGAGTCGACGATCCAGGCGGTCGACTTGATATTCGCGAGCGGTCCCCAGAAGTGCTGCAGTGGAAAATGCCCCAGCGCGTCACGCAGCTCACCATACAATTCCGTCGGCCGCGTGTAACACCAGAGCGACTCGGAGCCGTCGGGATTATGAATTGGCGCCGGCATGGCAATGTAGTCCGCGCCACACTGCTTGCTCAACATCGGGAACCAGACAGCGCTCGTCAGTTTCGGATCGTGGCGATGCAATAGATCCCAGATCTGTGGTGCCAAGATCTTGTCGTTGCCCGCCGTCCACATCTCGACCCGCTTCGAGTCGCGCCAGAAGAATCCGTTCGCCACCACGCCGTGCTCAGCCGGCAATTGGCCCGTCAACATATTCGCCTGCACTGGCCAAGTTACTGCCGGGAAACTCGGCACGAGTGGAGCCAGATCGCCCCCGGCAACCAAACTACTCAATCTCGGCATTCTCGCCAGATCTTGCTGACGCAGACCGGGAATGGATAGAAGAATCACATGCTCGCTCATCACGGTAGGCCTTTCCATTTGGCGGCGCGAGTTTCCGTCGCCGGAATTCTTAGGGGCTCGATCAGTAGGATCGGTGGATTATTTTGAAGAAGGAACTTAGAATCAGCAAGCAGCAATGCGACAGCGGTTTGCATTGACACACACCCTCGGTGAGTCCTGGATTCGAGCATCGCCGGCGTCTGTTTCGCCTGGGGCGTTATCGCTCGAAAAAGCAATTCGACATGAAGCTCATTATCGCAATTATTCAGCCCCATCGCTTGGAAGCCGTCAAAGCCGCTTTGACGGATGTCGAAGTCTTTCGCTTGACGGTGATGGATTGCCAAGGCTTCGGTCGGCAAAAAGGCCATGTCGAAGTTTATCGCGGCCATGAGTTCTCCGTGAATCTGGTCCGCAAGGTCCAACTGCAAATTGCGGTGAACGAGGAATTCGTCGAACCCACCGTGGACGCCATCATTCGAGGCAGCCGCTCCGGCGATCAGGGTGAGATTGGCGACGGCAAGATCTTCATACTGCCGCTAGAGGATTGCATCCGTATTCGCACCGGCGAACGGGGTGCGGAAGCGATCTAGGAAGTTTGGCGGATTGAATTTCGAATGTTGAATGCTGAATGCTGAAGCGCGTCAACATTCAGGGTTCACACTTGAGGTTTTCTCTCCTTCGTTGCTGTCTTCTCGCGCAACGCTGCCTGCTCCGTACGCACTGCTGCTATCGACGCCAGCAGCCAATCAGGTCAAGCGTGGCCAGGTTGGATCAATTCAGATCCATATTCCCGCAAATTTCAGGCTCTGAACATCTAATGTGGTCAAAAAAAGCCCATCAGCGGTGATTGGCACACCCCCTGCTAACTCTCGGCGATGTCTCACAACACATCAACATTGCTGGAGTTGCATTCGCTATGTCTCGATCCGTTGTCTCCACCGACTCAACTACGCCGGCAGGCCGTGGCGTCGCTCGCGGCGGTTGGTTTGCGGCCGCCTTGCTCGCCTTGTCGATCGGCTGTGCCAAATCCGATCCCAACGACGTCGGACAACTCAGTCTTGCCAGTCTAGATGTGGAACCGGTGGCAGCCGCGACAGATACTCCCGCCACAACCGCTGCCGACGCAAGTGCTACCGAGCCGACGCCCTCGCCGGCCCATGAACGATTGCCGCTGGAGAAGGACGCCTTGCGTCTGGGCTTCATCAAGCTGACCGACTGCGCTCCGCTGGTCATCGCGAAGGAGAAAGGTTTCTTCGCGGATGAAGGACTGCAAGTCGAAGTGATCGCCCAGCCGAACTGGAAGACGCTGCTCGATAACGTAATTAACGGTGAGCTGGACGGCGCTCATATGTTGTCTGGACAACCGCTGGCAGCC
>JAGQPK010000941.1 GCA_020426755.1 Planctomycetales bacterium | reverse complement strand
TGTTCAATGCTACCGACAAATGCGGGTGCCACTTGTTCCAAATCTTCCCTTGTCACGTGACAGGCAGCGGCGTCGACGATTACTTCACCCTCAACGTCATCCGTGTTGCTTGAGCGGCCGAGCAAGAAGGTGCCGCGATAGCGCTTCGACCATGCATGGATGTACGACGTGAGCCGAGTTGCTTTGCCCACTGTGACGATCAGCACGCCCGTCGCGATGGGATCCAGAGTGCCGGCATGGCCTACCTTGTGCGGACGAGCCAAACGCTGAACTCGATTGAGTGCATCGCGTGAGCTGATTCCAGCGGGTTTGTTGAGGACGATCAGGCCGAAGGGATCGATTGACAATTGAGTGTCCAGGCAGGAGGGGGAAAATTCTGAATACCGAATTTCGAATGTTGAAGTTGAATACGAACGCCGCATGGTACTTCAAGATTCGACATTCAACATTCGATATTCAACATTCACTTCCGCGTTTACTTGCCGACGACTGCTGCGAGTCGATCACGGATTGGTAGCAGCGTCGCGTCATCTGGGCGAAGCTTTAATAGACGCTGACACGCTTCCCAGGCCTCATCGTACCGTTGCAGCCTTTCGAGAAGCAGCGTTAGCGCTAGCAGGAATTCTGATTCGCGTGGATCCAATTCGCAGGCGCGTTGCAGCGCCGCGACCGCCGGTTCGTATTGTTCGTCCAGATAGAGCGCCAAGCCATATCGATATTGAAGCACGGGGTGGTTTGGTGCGAGTCGCGCGTCGCGTGCCATCAGCGTTAATTCTTCGCGTCGCAACATTGTCGCGCGTTGCGTATCGCCTTGTTGCTGCAACAATTCCGCCAGATTGCTGCGGGGGCCGGTGACGCCGGGCTGTACGTGGATGCCGTCGAGGTAGTGTGCTACGGCTTCCTGGTAATGACCTTGCCGTTCGGCCAGCATGCCCAGAGTCATGTGTGCGCCGGCTTGATCAGCATTGAGAATCTGAGCCGCGCGGAATTCGTCCAGTGCTGCCATAAGTGCCCGCTGGTCGGCTACCTTCAGACGATCTCGTGGGGCATCCGCTAAGGTATTGGCGGCCGTAATGCGTACCAGACGAATCGCATCGTCCAGTTTGCCTTTCAGTTCCCGTACTCGCTCGTCTCCGGGCAATGACGCAGCGGCGCGCACGGCGGCGGTTCGCAATAGCGGATGCGGATGGGTGAGCAACGTTTGGCCGATCTGTGCCGCCAGTGCGGGACTGGTCGAGGATAACTGGCTGAGTGCTGAGGCGCGGAGCATGGCGGACAGGTCGCGATCATTGACGACAGAAGATAGTTGTGGAGCAGCGCCGGCATCATGACTCCAAGCAGCCACGAAAGGTGCCGCGTGATCGGGGCGGTCTTTCTTGCCGTACCATTTCTCAACCCATTCGCGGGCCCACGTATCCAGCCGAGCGAGCTCGTCGCCGATCTCTTGGTCGCCATCACGCGCCGCGGCCAACCAGTCAACGTATCGCTCCGGCAGCTTCTCGCGAGTGCTCACGAGATGATTGTCTTTCAGGTGACAGCCGGTGCAGGCGTTGGGCGTTTGCCACTTCACCGACAGGTCGGGCCGCGGGATTCGCAGACTGTGATCGCGGCGCCAATCGATTTGCATGAAGGGACTGGCCGGCATGTGGCATTCGACACATTGGCTGCCTGTCGAACCTACTACGTGTTGATGATGTGCCGGTGAGTCATATTTCGCCGCGGTGTGTTGGTGGCACGAGGTGCAAACTTGATTGCCCTCGGCTTTTAAGCGTTCACTGTGTGGATCGTGACAGTCCGAACAGCGAATGCCTTTGTGATACATCTTGCTTTGGATGAATGAGCCGTAAACATACACTTCGTCGCGAATCTGGCCGTCAGCGTAATACGTCTCTGGGCCCAGCAGTTCGTTCTCATAGGCGTCATAGTAATTGTGGTAGGTGCTGTCGTCCTGTGTCAGTTGAGCGCGACGCGAGTGGCAGGCGGCGCAAGCATGGATCTCCGCATTCGAATTGTCGCCGCCAAGCGAGCGCAAGGCGTAACCGCGTTTGCGATCCCAAAAAAGCGACTTGCTCTCTGCGAGCTGCACGTGCAGGCTGCCGGGGCCGTGGCACGCCTCGCAACTGACGTCGATTTCGGAAAAAGTGGTGTGGTAGCTGTTCGTTGTGACGTCGAAGCCTTTGTGGACATTCGTCGAATGACAACTTGCGCACATATGATTCCAGTTTTGTCCGCTGTTGGTCCAATGCAGCGGATCGTCGGGAGCCAGCCGTTCACGCACGTCAGGCGGATCAAGGTGAAACCATTGCTTCGCTTCCGTGTCCCACGAGACGCGCAGGACTTGTAGACGAGCTTCCTCGTGGGGCGACTGGTTTTCATTCCGATCAAACTCAACGAGGTATTGCTGTAACGGCCGCACGCCAAAGACGTACTTGATCGGATAGGACTGCGTTTG
>JAGQPK010000940.1 GCA_020426755.1 Planctomycetales bacterium | reverse complement strand
GACTCGTCAGCGGCCATATTCCAACTACCGGGCTGCGGTCCATCGATGATGAGCCGACCTGCGCCGGCAGGCAACGCGGCCATTCGTTTAGACCCGTTCCGGCTCCGTGGCGGCGACGTCTTCCGGCTGCCACTTCATGATGGGTTGGCGAGCGGCACGCACTTCGTCGGGACGGCTAATCAGCGTCGTGTGAGGCGCTTCGTGCAACAACTCCGACGCCTCCTCGGTGATACGAAAGAGTGTCTCTGCAAAAGCGTCAAGCGTTTCCTTGCTTTCCGTTTCGGTCGGCTCGATCATCAGGCATTCCGGCACCGTCAGTGGGAAGTACACCGTGGGTGCATGGAAGCCGTAATCGAGCAGGCGTTTGGCCAGATCCATGGCCGACACACCGCGTTCCTTTTTCAGATTAGCAGCCGTCGCGACGAACTCGTGCATACAGCGGTCACCGTGAGGCACCGGCAGGATGTGCTTGACGCGGCTGAGCAAGTAGTTCGCGTTCAACACGGCGTTCTCGGCAGCTCGACGCAACCCGTCGGGACCATGCGTGCGAATATACGCATAGGCTCGCACCAGCACGCCGACGTTGCCGAAGAAGGCCCGCACGCGGCCAACTGACAGCGGCTCGTCACTCGACAGTCGGTACGTGTCGCCAGCTTTCACAACGATCGGCTGCGGCAGATACGGAGCGAGTTCCGCCGAGACGCAGATGGGGCCAGCACCCGGCCCACCGCCACCGTGCGGCCCACTGAACGTCTTGTGCGGATTGTAATGCATCATGTCAGCACCAAAGTCACCCGGCCGCGCGATGCCCATGATCGCGTTCATGTTGGCGCCGTCCAAATAAATCAAACCGCCCAGTTCATGCACACGTTTGGCGATATTGCTGACCTGCTTGTCGAACAATCCCAATGTATTTGGGTTGGTGATCATGAACACGGCAACGCGCTCGTCGAGCTTACTCTCGAGGTCCGCCATGTCAACGAACCCTTGCTCGGTGCTACGTACGGTAACGGTTTCGAATCCCACCATGTGCGCACTGGCCGGATTCGTTCCGTGCGAACTGTCGGGCGCGAGGACCTTCGTACGGTTTTCACCTCGTTGACGGAAATGCTTCGCCGCCACCATTAATGCGGTGAGTTCCCCCTGAGCACCGGCCGCCGGCTGCAACGAAACTCCTGGCAGTCCCGAGATTTCGGCGAGATCGTTTTGCAGCTCATACAGCAGTTGCAGCATCCCCTGCACAGTCGAGTCGGGCTGCAGTGGATGAATCGCGGTAAAGCCGGGAAGACTGGCGAGCCGTTCGTTGCGTTTGGGATTGTGCTTCATCGTGCACGACCCCAACGGATAGAAGTGCGTATCGACGGACATGTTGAGCGTCGACAGATTGGTGAAGTGCCGCACACAATCTGGCTCGGCCAACTCTGGCAACTGCGGCGCTTGCTCAGCCAATAGCTCAGCCGGGATCAACCGATCCGCAGGCAGCTCCGGCACATCGCAGGCGGGCATTTGCGCAGCCTGTCGACCGGTACGGGATAGCTCGAATAACAATTGAGTTGCTCGGCGATTTCGCATGGGTTCGCTTAACTTGTCTCGGTTCAGGACTTTTTGATTTACGCAACGCGGCTGTTTACTGGCTCGTTCGCACAGTCGTAAACGGATGTCTTAATCAGTTGTCGTTCGTCAGCGCGTCAACCCAACCGTCGATTTCAGCGCGCGTCCGCTGTTCGGTAACGGCGACTAAGAAGCAGTCGGACAACTCGGGATACCAAGGCGCCAGCGGAATACCAGCTAAGTAGCCGGCGCCCGTTGCGGCCTCGAGCAACTCAGCAACCTTTCCTTGCCGGTCTTGCACGACGAACTCTTTAAAGAACGAACCGGCAAACGGCAATTCAAAACGCTCCGAAGCTGTAAGTTGCTGCGCGGCATAATGGGATTTTTGCAGGCACAGTTCGGCAGTCGACTTGAGCCCATGCGGTCCCATCGCTGTCAGGTAGATACTGGCCCGCAGTGCGAACAAACCTTGGTTGGTGCAGATGTTGCTAGTGGCTTTGTCACGACGAATGTGTTGCTCGCGCGTTTGTAGCGTCAGCACCCAGCAGCGACGTCCGCGTCGGTCGACGGTTTGCCCGGCGATGCGGCCCGGCATCCGTCGCACGAATTTCTCGCGACAGGCCATGATGCCGAGGTAGGGTCCGCCATAGCTGAGTGGTGTGCCCAGTGACTGGCCTTCCGCGACGACGATATCGGCGCCTAAATCACCCGGCCGCTTGAGCACGCCCAAGCTGATCGGATCGAAGGACATTACGAGCATTCCGCCTTTGGCATGCACCTGATCGGCAATGGCCGCCGCATCTTCTAGCTGTCCGAGAAAATTCGGATGCTGCAAAACCACGCAGGCCGTCTGCTCGTCCAACACCGCATCGAGGTCTTGCGTGGAGACAACGCCGTCGGGGC
>JAGQPK010000093.1 GCA_020426755.1 Planctomycetales bacterium | reverse complement strand
ACTCCATAGTCCCTCGACACGCCACTTCTCCGATGAGCATCTGAAGTTGATGGTGGCGATCGGGCACCAGGCTGCGCTGGCGGTGGAAGATACCTCGTATTACTCGGCGATGGTGCAGGCCGAACGACTGGCGGCGATGGGGCAGACGATTGCTGGCTTGTCTCATCACATCAAAAATATTTTGCAAGGGATTCGCGGCGGCAGCTATCTGATTCAAGAGGGGCTGAAGGCGCAGGACTGGCAGGTCACGCAGCGTGGTTGGGGGATTGTCGAAAAGAATCAGGACCGCATCTCGTCGCTCGTCCTGGACATGCTCACGTTCAGCAAGGAACGTGAGCCGGAGATGGTGTCAAGTGATCTGAACGAGGTCGTGGGGGACGTGTTGGAGCTGATGGCGGCGCGCGCGGGTGAGCACGGCGTGACGCTCGTTGATCGCCGGCAGGGCGAGATTCCGCTGATGACGTTTGATCCCGAGGGGCTGCATCGCGCCGTGCTAAATGTTGTGACGAACGCAATTGACGCGGCAGCTAGCGGCGAGGGGCGAGTGATCGAGGACGAGGAGCAGGCTGCGTTGACGGATTCGGCAGAGGGGCCGGCGGGAGAGGACTCGCAGTGCGTTGAACTGCCGCGCGTCGAAGTGGCGACGGCTTACCTTCCTGAGCAAAACCGATTAGTCGTGACGGTACGCGATAACGGCGTAGGGATTCCGATCGATCAGCAGCAAAGAATTTTTAACGCCTTCGTCTCGAGTAAGGGGCAGCGTGGCACGGGGCTAGGGCTGCCTGTGAGTCAAAAGATCATGGAAGAGCATGGTGGGCAGATTAAGCTAGAGAGCGAAACAGGGAAGGGAAGCTGCTTTACTTTGGAGTTGCCAGCGATCCCCGCGCGAGAGGCAACGACTGCCAACTTCGCTGAACCTTAAAAAAGCAGTTGACGAAGTGATCGTCCATCCAGTACGCTAGCGGCTAAATCCCTGCCAGTAGGTCGGAGGTTACCCGCCAAGAACGGCGATATAAAAGGGTAGCCGCGAAGTCGACCTGAGGCGGTGGGCCAAATCGGTCGCTACGTCGACAAATCCGAGTGGAAAAGCTTGCGATTCCGCATTCGTTGTGATAGTCTGCTGGCTCGGACACTGGACGTTTTGTATCTTTTCACGTCATTCTTTTTTCGTTTCCTGGGAGAGGGAGGATAGATGAGAGCTCCAACCCGCAAAGCCTTCACGTTGGTGGAATTGCTGGTGGTGATTGCCATCATCGCAATTCTGGTTCTGCTGCTGTTGCCGGCCATCAATGCGGCCCGCGAAGCAGCTCGTCGCGCACAGTGCATTAACAAGGTGAAGCAGATCGCATTGGCGATGGTGAACTATGAGTCCACCTACGCAAGCTTCCCGCCGGCTACGCCGAACTGCACGGCTCAGCAGCACTGGATTTCGACTGGTACGCAAACCGGTCAGGAATGTGCTGGTCCTAACTGGGCAATGCAGATTCTGGGTCAGATGGAAGAAGTGCAGCTGCAACAGTTCGTTGTGCAGTGCATGCAAAATCAGTGGCAAGCCGCTGACGACTGCGAGCACCAACCTGGTGGTGTCGGATCGTTCAATACCGGCACTCCGGAATTCATGCTGTGCCCCAGTGCACCGTCGGCCATCAAGGTCTTCTCCTCTGGTACCGTTGCCTACGAAGGTTTGGCAAAGGGTAACTACGCAGCTTGCTTGGGATCGGGCAGCTACACCGAAAGCGTCGACGGCAGCTCCGTCATCGACGACTTGTTGGATGCTTCTCCCGAAGTTAAGCACCCGGAAACGAATCAGCAGCTGACTCGTAAGCTGCTCAAGGGCGTCGTCACCGTGACCGTCATCCCGCCGGCACGCGATGCGAATGGCAAGGTGCTCACCGGTGGTGACATCGCGGCCAACAAGGGTATGTGGAAGTTTGGCCATGGTAAGGGCACCAAGATGCGTCGTATTAAGGACGGTGCTTCGAAGACAGTTGTCGTCAGCGAAGTTCTGACCGTCGACGGCAAGGGCTCCAACGCTCTGGAGTCGGAAGACATCCGCGGCGTGTGGGTCACCGCTTCGATGGGCGGCAGCACCTATACCCATTGGGTTCGTCCGAACTCGACTCTGCCTGACATCATCAACTCCTGCGAAGACGATCCTCAGGACGTGCCCGCTGGCAATCAGATTCCCTGCACGCAAAAGGCTCCCCGCGGTCAATCCGCTGGCGACACCTACGCTGCAGCTCGCAGCAAGCACAACGGTGGCGTTGTCGCCGGTCGTGCCGATGGTTCCGTTGGCTTCTATGCTGACGACATCGACATGAAGGTCTGGTTGGCGCTTGGCACTCGTGCCGGCAACGACAAGGTCGAAGAGCAATAAGTAGAATTGCGACACATTGACAGCAGGGTGGTAGCACCCAATCACGTTGTCTTATGTTAAAATCGAGCCCGGGCGCCGCATCGGCGGTGCCCGGGACATTTTTTTTAGTGGTCTTGAGATTGATGAATGGAGCTGACGTGATGGCGCGATGGTCGCAAGGCGTGTTGTCGGTTTTGATGTTGTGCGCATTGGTGTTTCAACTCGGATGCGGCGGCGGAGAAGGCGAGAAGGTTGGCGTGAGCACAGACGAGGACGTGATCGCAATTAGCCAATTGGTGAGCGGTGCGTCGGACTTGGCTGTCCAGGGTCTGTCTCAGGTGCGTACGATCTTCACCAAGGATGCGGCACCCAATCAGGCAAAGGTTAAAGAGCTCAAAGAGAGCTACTTCAACATCGAAGGTGACGTGTCGGTGGCGGGTACTTCTGCGACGATTCCCGTCCGCGTTAATTCTTACGCGAATGGCCCCGGTGCCTTGGTGACCTGGAAGGCTGTCAAGGAAGGCGATGGCTGGAAGTTGACTGACGCTCCAACCAAATAGGTTGCAGCGTGGTTGTGCTCCAGCGCGTGAACGGGGACTCGCGCGTCGCTGAGAAAGGTGAGCCGCCGATTGCTCGGCGGCTGCTTCTGGGAGTCTCGCGTTATGACGGCGGTTCAGCAGGCGAAGCCGACACGGCAATGGATCGTGTCGCGTGCGTTTGATCTGCTATTTGTCGCGAATCTCTGGTGGGTGGCGCTGCTGTTGCTACCCTACTCGAAGGAAACGATTCTCGCGCAGAGCAGCGGGATCGAGTTCTGGCAGATCTATTTCATCACTGCCCCGCATCGCTGGATTACGCTGCTGCTCGTCGCGACAGATCCCGATCGACGAGAGGGGCGCGGTTGGGTGTTCGCTGTCATCGCTATTGTGACAGCTGTAATCGTCGTTGGCCTGCGGCTTACGCAATCGCAGTTCGCCTGCTTAGTCCTAATTGACTTTCTTTGGAACGCGTGGCATTTCGGTTCGCAACACGGCGGAATTCTGCGGATCTATGGTCGCATGGGCGGCGGTGGACATCCGGCACTCGAACGCTGGGCGTTCCGCACCTACGTGATTTACGTATCGATTCGCGCAGCCGCCTGGGCGACGGGATGGACTGAACAGTATCCAGCAGCGCAACGCGGTCTTGAGTGGCTGGATTGGGGCATTCTGCTGGCACCGGCCTCGCTGGTGATACTGGAGCTGATCGACCGTCCCTGGCAGCGGCTTGGCAAGCTGGTGTATTTAATCAGTGCCGTTTCGATGTATGCGGTATTGCTCTACGCAATTCGCTCGACCGACCGCTTCCTAGTGATCACGATGGCTGTCGCGTACGCAGCTTTTCATGCCGTTGAGTATTTCGCGATCGTCACGTTTTACGCTCAGCGACGCAGCAAGTCCGGCAGTTCGGCGGGCGCCTTTCGGCTGATGGCCCGCAATTGGTTGCGCGTGCTGGCGGTTTATTTGATTGTCAGCGGTATGGTGCTGCAGTACTTAGATCGCGAGTGGCGCGAATGGTATATCGGCCTGAATCTTTGGGCGGCGTTCTTGCACTATGCGTACGACGGCATGATCTGGAAGTTGCGGCGCGTCGACACGGCGAAGGCTCTCGCCGTTGATTTGCCGAAAGGTAGTGCAGCGGCTTCTGCGCCAGCGGTGTCGTCATGAAGCCGAAGACGCAAGAACATGCTGCGTCCGGCGAGGCCGGGCAGACGAGCCTCGTCTCTGGGGCCAATCTGCGCGCGTTAATTTCGGCGGCGTGTGTGCTGGCGCTGGGAGTGATTTGGTGCACCGTCGTTTTGCATTTGCCGGTGCAAAGCGTGGGCAGTCCTTTAGCGGACTTTGCGGTGCCCTACGTGTATCAGCATGTCGTGATCGCTCACCTGCTGGGCGTAATCCCACTAATGTTTTGGCTGTCGTCGTTCGTCACTCGCAAGCTGCGCGGTCGCGGGATCGCGGTAGTCATTATGCTGTTGGTGGGTGCGGTGGTGGCACTGGTTGCGGCCAGGGCAGCGCCGCCGGTCAGCGAATCGCTGTCTGGCATACTGGGCGGCGACATCTGGTTGGCGGATGCCATTCGACTGGTGTTTGCTGGCGTGATGATGTTGCCGTGGTGTTTTGCTGCCGCGACCGTGTTGCCATGGCCAAATGACGGCGGCCGGATGCTGTTTTTTGACGGGCTGATCGTGGTGCTGTTGGCGTACTTGCCGGCGCTGCACGTTCATCAAGTGATCGAGCGTAAGTTGTTGATGGCCGATGAGTCGCGGCGCAACGATCAGTTCGCGACTGAGCTGACATATTGTCGTCAGTTGCAGGCCTTGGGGCAGAGAGATCGCGGCGGCGTGTTACTGGCCTCCTACGCTGCCGAGTTAGGGCAACGCGTGGCGATTGTCCGTAACGCAGTGGAGTCGCCGTTGCCAGCGTCACCGACAGATGCCGATCGGCTCGAACGCGCTCGTCGCTACTATCAGCTTGGCGAGTTTGATGCGGCGCGGCAGGCGTTGGGACAATTGCCGAAGACCAATCCGCAGGCGGCAGTGCGAATCGGACTGATGTCGGAACTCTCCGGCAACTGGCGTCAGGCCGCCGCAGACTACGCTGCCGCCCTAACGCTGTTGGCGGGTGCCGATCAGTCAGATCAGTCAGATCAGACGGATCAGTCAGATCGGTCGGATCGGTCGGATCTTCACCTCATGCGGCTGTCGCTGGAGCGACGAGTGAACAATTTGCGGCGGCTGGGCCGCTATCGCGAGGCCGAGCAGGAACTGCGAGCTGCGCTGGAGCGTTGGCCTGCGGCCCGCGACGCGGTGCTATTGCAGTTGGGGTACCACTTCAAAATGGCGGGCCGCCACCACGACGCCAGCGAGTACTTCCACCAGGCGGCGGCGCTGAACCCACAGTATGACCCGGTGGTACAGCGCGAACTCATGGAACTGCGCAATCAAGCGGAGGGCTGCATCTTTGGGATCGGAGCCGCCGACCGATCCGTCCGATCGGACTGATCCGCTATCGCAGCCGGCAGTACGGGTTGAACTGCTTTTCGTCGCCGACGGTGGTGTCGTCGCCGTGCCCGGGGTAGACGCGGGTCTGATCGGGCAGGGTGAATAGCTGTTCCTGGATGGATTTCATCAACTGGGCGGTGTCGCCGTCTGGGAAGTCGGTGCGACCGACGCTGCCTTGGAACAGGACGTCGCCGCCGAACACGATCGGCGTGGGGCCGTCCAGCCAGACGAAAACAACGTGTCCACAACTGTGGCCGGGCGTGTCGCGAACTTCCAAGCGAATGCCAGCGGCGTCAATGATGTCGCCGTGGTCGACGGTCCGGTCGGCTGGCGGGCTGAGCAGCTCCAAACCAAACGGCGCGGAAAGATTCAGCACCGGGTCGGTCAGCTTGGGGGCATCTCCCGTGCCGATGACCAGCGGGCAGGCTGGCCAGTGTTGCTTTATCGCTTCATTACCGGCGATGTGGTCGCTATGGCCGTGAGTGTTCAGCACCATCGCAGGTGTTAGCTGGTTTCGGTTGAGATATTCGATAATGGCCTGCGGGTCGAAACCCGGGTCGATCACAAGGCATTGCTGCGAACCGGCCAGGTGAACGACGTACGTATTTTCTGCGAAGGGTTGCGACACAATGCAGTGGATGTTGAGTTCCTGCGACGATGACAACAGTTGACCTCCCTTTTGGCTTGGATGTCGGGTAGAATGGGAAAGCGATAACGTCCGCGTCAACCTTGTCAGTTGCGTCGTACCGCCGGTTATCCGACTCATGTGCGGGTTGCTCCGGCATTTTAATCGTGGCAAGGCAGGATGGCGATACTTACCAACGAACGAGTGCGACGGCAATGGATTGCTGCGCTGAAAACGGTTGAGCGAATGACGGCGGTTGGCCAAGTTTTGGTTGGCGGCGACGAATTCGCCAATCACGCGAATGTCGACATGCGAATGCAGGCGTAGGTCGGCTAGCTGGATGCGAAGACAAGGAGTCTCACACGATGATCAAAGAGCGAGCCGCTCATATTTGCACGCGCCGTGAACAAAAGCTGTTGATCGCCGCAGCGGTGGCGTCTGCCGCGTGGCTGGTCATGGCGGCCGGAGTTCGTGGTGATGAAGCCACCCGCGGTCTTTCTAGTGCCGACCGATCGAAGTTACATGAGCCTGTATTCCGGGTAAGCAAGCAGCCTGATGCAGGTGCTCTGCAGCAAGTGGCGGCTGCCGTCCCGGCGTCAAGCAGTTCATTGGCCGACCGGGAGCTGTTGGCCGAACCGGCGCGCGAGCCATCGGCGCAGGCCGATGGCCATCCGCTGGATCCTGCTTTGGCGATGGCCTTCGATTCGCTGCGTCACGTGGAAAAACACGTCGACGACTATACCTGCACGCTGGTGAAGCGTGAACGTGTGCACGGCGAACTGCTGGAACACGAATTCATCTCTTGCAAGATCCGCCATGGTCGAGAAAACGGCAGCGTGCCTTTCTCGGTCTACCTGGCGTTTCGCAAGCCTGACACGATGAAGGGTCGGGAAGTGATTTATGTCGAAGGGCAAAATGGTGGCAAAGTCGTGGCGCACGAGGGCGGATTCAAAGGCCGGTTTTTGCCGACCGTGGATTTGATGCCGACGAGTGCTTTGGCCATGAAAGGCAACCGTTATCCGATCACGGAAATCGGCATTCTTACTTTGACCCGCCGCTTAATTGAAAAGGGCGAGCGCGACCGCCGGCAGGGCGAATGCCACGTGCGAATGGTTGAGGGCGCCAAGGTCCGAGACCGCGTCTGCACCATGTTGGAAGTCGTCCACCCGGAACCGCGGCCGCACTTCGATTTTCACTTGGCTCGCGTGTTCATGGACGACGAACTCAAGCTGCCAATTCGATATGAAGCCTACGGCTGGCCCTCGGCCGGCGAAAAGCCGCCGTTGTTGGAAGAGTACACCTACATGGATGTGAAGGTGAATGTCGGCCTGACGGATGAAGATTTTAGCCGCGCGAATCCGAAGTATCGCTTCTAATTGCGGTCCAGTCGGGACGGCCATGCATGGATGCTCTGCCCTTCAGATCCGAGCTTCAAATCGTCTCGGGAGGGCAGACGGGTGTCGACCTTGCTGCACTTGATGTCGCGATTGAACTAGGGATGCCGCATGGCGGCTGGTGTCCGCGCGGGCGACGCTTTGAGCGGGGGCGGATACCAGACCAGTACTGCTTGCGAGAAACGGAATCGGCGAACTACCGCGTTCGTACGGAACAGAACGTGGTTGATTCCGACGGCACACTGGTTCTCTATCGCGGGTCGCTCACCGGTGGTACAGCTTTCACCGTGCGGATGGCGATGAAGCATGCCCGGCCTTGTCTGCAACTCGACTTGGATGCAGATCCTGATCCGGCTCGCCTGCAAGTTTGGATCGACAAACAGGCTTTGCTTCGGCTGAACGTCGCGGGGCCGCGTGAAAGCACGTCGCCAGGGATCCACGATCAGGCTCACCGGTTCCTCCAGGCGGCCTTTCGCGGATAAATTGGATGCGTACAATGCTGGAATGCTGTTTGCTATTTGGCCTTTGTTGCGGCTAGACAATACGATGGCACGCGTTCGCTATGACGCGCTCGCGTCGGTGGACGGCCGCGGCTAACGCCTCTCGGCGAACGCTAGAACGATGTAACTGCGGGGAATTTGACCCGGAACTTTTGATAACTCCAGGCCGTGAAGGGCTTTCAAATGAAGAAGGTTTGCTCGTTGTCCGTTTGCGCCAGCTTGCTTGTCACGCTTGTCGCCGCCACTTGTTCGGCGCATCCTGGGCATGGCTCAACGGCCGCGAATCAAGTAGAGCATTATGTGGCTGAGCCGCTGCATGCCGCACCGTTATTGGCGACGTTGGCCGTGGTGGCTGCATTGTTGGCAGGCACTGCCGCTTGGCGACGATTCGCGCGCTAGGTTTGTTTCGCGACTTAATTTTGGGACGACGTGTTTGGGGCCTCGTGTTTGGGATACGCCGATTGTCGCTAGTGCGGAATGCCCCGCGAAGGTCGAGGCCGAATGCACTCGATCTGACTCCTGCGCGATGACAGTGCGCTAGATTCGCTGGTTTGAACTGCCCTTGAATTCAACAGTCCACATCCCGGTTTTGCTCGACGAGATTCTCACGGCGCTCGATCCGCAGCCCGGACAACATTTGGTGGATGGCACTGCCGGGGGCGGTGGTCACCTGAGTCACTTGGCCGAGCGTGTTGCGCCAGACGGCTGGGTGCTGGGCATCGATCGAGATCCGAAAGCGATCGACCGAATTCAGGAGCGTCTACGCGGCGCTCCCGTCAAGGTAGCTTGCGGCAATTACACGGAGCTGCCGACGTTCTTGGCAGAGATCGAACAGCCGCAAGTCGACGGCGTATTGCTCGATTTGGGGCTGTCTAGCGATCAATTGGCGGACGACACGCGCGGTTTCAGTTTTAACATTGACGGTCCACTCGACTTGCGTTTCAATCCCGACGCAGGCGAGCCAGCTTGGCGACTGCTAGAGCGGCTGAGTCAAGAACACTTGGCTGATTTGATTTACGAGTTCGGCGAAGAGCGTTTTAGTCGTCGTATTGCGCGGGCGATCGTCGAAGTACGGCGGACGGCGCCGGTTCGCACCTCGCATGAGCTGGCGAGTCTGGTGCAGAGGTGCATTCCGATGCGCGATCGCGACAAGATTCATCCGGCGACTCGAACGTTTCAAGCGCTGCGAATTGCGGTGAATCAGGAGCTTGATAGCTTGCGACGCATGCTAAGCAAGCTGCCTAGCTTAGTGGTTCCGGGGGGGCGTGTAGCGATCATTAGCTTTCATTCGCTCGAAGATCGTTTGGTAAAAGATGCATTCCAGCAGGATCCACGTTGGCAAAGGCTCACCAAAAAGCCGATTATTCCCTCGGACCAAGAAATTCATAGCAATCCGCGGTCACGCAGCGCCAAGTTGCGCGTAGCGGTGCGCGTGGCAGACCGCACTTCATAACGCGTGCCTCACGGAGGAGGCCAAGCATGTCAGATCCGGCGTCCAAGCGGATTCCACTGGTTGCAGTCCCGGTCATCGCCGTGATTGTCGGCATCGCTCCGTGGACTCGCCTGCATCGCTCGCCCGCGCCGCCCACGGTTTCTGAGCAGCTTGCCGATGACACGCTCATGCCTGTCCGCATCGCGCGGGAATCGGCGCCGACGATCGTTGAATCAAACGAGAATTGGCTCGAAGTGAAACATGAGACGCCTGTCCATGAGCGTGAGTTGCCGCCGCATTCCGCAGCACCTTTGCTTGATTTGCCGAGCGAACCGCTGGCGGATTCTCTGCAGCGTTAAGGACGCGTAATTCGTCACTATTCTGATTAGTTTTATTCGCTCGATAGCGTATCGATTTGCGGTCGCGCACGGGGTTGCCGTAAGGCCTTCTGTGGGCCTATAGTGACCGTATCAGACTGCTGGCACCGTAAAGCCCTCCTTTAGCCAGCTAAGTGCCCCGTGCCCTGATTCACCGGTGGCCGTCCCGAAGTATGGGCCGAGATCTCGAAATGTCACGTTTGCGTTTCGCAGCGTTCCTAGGAGTTCACTCATGAGCAGAAAATCTACTTTGACGTTATTGGCCGCTGCCACATTGGTTGTCGGCGCGGGCTGCCAACCCGATCGTGCTGAGCCATCCGCTCCGGCAGGCGATTCAAATCAAACGCGCGTCGTGCCGCACGACGAGGCGGCGCCGCAGTTGTCCGTCGAGGCAACTCAGACTTTGTATACGGCAGCCAATTCGGATCCGGTACCGGTGATGCTGGGAAGTGATGACCTCACGGCCGGAATTCCTGGCGACGGACCGTTGACGGTTGAGCAAATCAAGAAGTGGCTGGCCAATCCCGAGAACCACCGTGTGATCAAGCCGGAGTTGCCCTTGGGACTGGCGGCTGCCGCTGCCAACATCGCGGGACTCGATCAGAATCCCATGACGCGCGCCAAGATTGAGTTGGGTCGGCAGTTGTACTTTGACCCTCGCCTATCGTCGGACGGGACTGTTAGCTGTGCCAGTTGTCACCATCCCGATGAAGGCTATGGCCGCAAAACTCGTTTCGGTGTGGGCGTTCGTGCGCAAGAAGGTAACCGCAATTCACCCGTTTCGTACAACCGCATCGTAAGCACGCTGCAGTTTTGGGATGGCCGCGCTGCTTCGCTAGAAGAACAGGCCGCGGGGCCGATTGCCAATCCGATCGAGATGGCGAACACACACGACGTCGCCGTCGGCACCGTGAAAAAAATTGAAGGGTATCGTTTGCAGTTCGATGCGATCTACGGTGAGAACCAAGTGAACATCGATAACATCGCCGGCGCGATTGCCACCTTCGAGCGCGCGATCGTGACCATGCCCGCTCCGTACGACTACTACGAAAAAGTACGGACGATCGAAAGAAACTATGCGGACGAACTGGATACGTTGAAGGAAGACGACCCGGAAGTTTACGAGGAGTATCAACAGGCGTTGGCGGGCAGCAAGCCGATGACCGAAAGTGCCAAACGCGGACGTGAACTGTTCTTCTCTGACCGCAGTGGCTGCACCGCGTGTCACGCGGGCGCGAACTTCACCGATGAGAAGTACCATAATCTGGGTGTCGGCATGGAAGTAAAGGACCCCGACCTCGGTCGTTACGTGATCACCAAGCTTGATGCGGATCGTGGCGCATTCAAAACGCCGACGCTGCGCAACGTCGCGCTGTCGCCGCCGTATATGCACGATGGCAGCCAAGCCACATTGGAAGAAGTCGTTGCCTGGTACAACAAGGGCGGTCACGCGAATCCGTACCTGAGCGACAAGGTAAAGAAGCTGGACCTGACGGCTCAAGAGGAAAAGGACCTGGTAGCCTTCATGAAGGAAGGGCTTACCAGCGCCTTCCCCAAGATCTGCACCGACCGTCTGCCATAGGGTCGCATACGCAAACGCATCGCTCGCGCCGCGACATGGGCACTCTGCCGTCTGACGTTGTGTGCGGGGGCGACTCTGAACGTGGTTGGTTTGGAGTGCGATCGCGCAGCTATCGCTTTTCACACAGGCCGGATACTTTCGGTAAGAGAAGGAATCCGGCCTCTTCGTACCACGCATCTCTGATCGCACCAACATTGCCAGTACTCAGAGGCCTGCATGCGGCAGTTCCCCCTCCCGTCGATGGCCACCAGATCACGCGGCGCAATAC
>JAGQPK010000939.1 GCA_020426755.1 Planctomycetales bacterium | reverse complement strand
AACTTGCAGCCGTCGCGCGGATCCTCGCAACGTTCGATGTCACGCTATACCGTACGGACAGTGACTTGCCCGACCTGTCCAGCATTGGCCGTTCGCCGATTATTTGAACTTTCCACTTCGCTGACACTGCCCGCGTTGGCCGAAACATAAAATGGCTCTTAACTCTGACAATCTACCGCGAATTGCTGTGATCGGTTGCGGCGCCGCTGCGCGCGAGTTCTTCCTCCCAGCCCTGCGTTCCTCACCGCAGTTTGCCGAAAAGGTGACACTGGTCGATCAGTCTCAACAGCAGGTCGAAGCGACTGCTAACGAGTTTGGCCTGAAGCGGACGGCAACGGACTTTCGGTCGGTTGCCAATGACGTCGACGCAGCAATCATCGCCACACCACACCGTTATCACTGTGAACAATCCATCTTTCTGCTAGAACACGGTGTGCATGTACTCGTGGAAAAGCCGCTGGGCATGTCCCATGACGAGGCAGCTCGCATGGTCCAGGCGGCACGTTCACACGATCGAATTCTGAGTGTGAACAACTACCGACGGCTCTTCCCTGCATATCAAACGGTGCGAGAACTACTTACTTCCCGCGAACTGGGTGAACTTCGCGCCGTAACAATTCGCGACGGGACAAAGTTTGCTTGGCAAAGTGTGTCTGGCTTCTATGTACGCGACCCGGCAGCCCGCGGCGTGCTGCTAGACCGTGGCGCGCATACCCTGGATATCCTCTGCTGGTGGCTCGGCAGTGTGCCACAGGTCGTCTCTGTCGAATGCGACACCATCTCCGGTGTTGAGGCCTTGGCTCACCTTCACCTAGTCCACGACCAAACGCCCATCGATGTGATGTTCAGTCGCATGCATCGGTTGGCAAACGTCTACACGATCGAGTGCGTAGGTGGCACGATTCATGGACGCTTGTTTGATTTCGCACAGGTCACTGTAAGCACACCTTCCGGACAGCGCATACTGAAACCTGAACCGCCGCAACCGTACGATGAGTATGCGCGGAGGCTCGTTACGTCGTTTCTCCAAGCCGTCCAGCATGGAGGTCGGCCCCAGGTGTTGGCTGAGGACGTCGCACCGTCCCTCCAATTGATGGATGCAGCATATGCCTCAGCGCGAGTGATGACAGAGCCTTGGTATACCTCTGACCCAAACGTGAACTGGCTTGCTTCACAGTCACCAACGTTTGGCGCACCAGTCGACACATCCGGCGAGGCATCGCCATGAGAGTATTTGTCACGGGAGCCGGGGGATTTCTGGGCGGCTGGGTTGTTGAGAGCTTCAGTTTGGCGGGAGTGCCGGTCCGCGCCGGCATCCGCAACTGGAACACAGCTGTTCGTCTGGCACGCCGCAATTCAGACGTGGTTCGCTGCGACATTCTTTCACCCGACGACGTCACGTCAGCGATTGAGGGGTGCGATGCGATCGTTCACTGTGCGGTCGGTAATGAGGAAGTTTGTGTCGAAGGCACCAAGAACGTACTGGAAGCCGCTCGACGCGCCCGCGTGCGCCGAGTTGTCCACTTAAGCTCCGTCGCCGTCTACGGTAAAGTTCCCGGCACGCTCGCGGAAACAGCTCCCCGCCAGGCGCGGGGCAACCCGTACGCCCACTACAAGATTCGCGCTGAAGAAGTTTGCGAACAATATGTCCAACAAGGCCAGCCGGTCGTGATACTGCGTCCGAGCATCATCTACGGGCCCTTCAGCGATACCTGGACGGTCAGTTTCGCTGCGCGCTTGATGTCTGGCAGCTGGGGAACGCTCGGTTCGCACGGCGAGGGCACGTGCAATTTAGTCTACGTGACAGACGTCGTCCAAGCGATCTATCGGGCGCTTGTCACTCCCGGCATTGAAGGTCGGACGTACAACGTTAACGGCGCCGAGCTGCCCACCTGGAACGAGTTTTTCTCGCGCTACTATGCAGCACTTGGCTGCGGTGAACTTGGCCCCAAATCGGTGACGCCGATGCTGCTGAAGGCCAAGTTATTGTCACCCGTGCGTAACGTCGCCCGGTTTGCACTCAATCGCTTCGGTTCTAAGATTTCGCGACTACACGCCCGCAGTTCGCTGGCCGCCCGCTACATGAACTCGACCGAGTCGTCGTTGAAACTCACCCCTACCCCGGAGCAACTAAAACTCTATCGTGTACGCGCAGAATACGTTATCGATCAGGCGCGGCAAGATCTCGGCTACACACCGCTCGTAGGAGTCGACGAAGGTCTACGCCAGAGCGTGGCATGGCTGAAAGCGTACGGGGTGGTTTATTGAATGTTGAATATCGAATGTTGAATTTCGAATTTCGTAACACTTCACTGGATTGAAGATGGCCATCGGTTCTGAGCGTCATGGCGACTCTGCGTGAAAGACTAAATCGCAGAGAGGCGCGAAGGCGCAGGGACGCGAGGCATTCCGACAATTCGTCGCGTAGCGACAGCATGAACTCGTTTACGATTCCGTT
>JAGQPK010000938.1 GCA_020426755.1 Planctomycetales bacterium | reverse complement strand
CGTGTTCGTGGTTGTAATACTCGAAGTTGCGTCCCGCCGCGAACTCATATTTCGCGCCCGTATCCTCGTCGTAGACATAGTCGTTGAACATCTCGTGATTCGTGCCGACCAAGCGATACTGATCGTAGTAATCGCCAAGGCACAGCGGGACGATGCGCTCGACATACTTGTGCCACTTGCCGTCGATGCCGTCTCCCCGTTTTTCGGCGTTGAGAAAATCCTGGTAGAACGAGTACGGCACATTCTCCACCGGTTGGCTCAAATAGAACACCGTGTTCAGCACGAGTTGCAGCTTGCCGCCTTTGGGACCAATGATCAGGTTGTAGCCCAGGCTTGAGTTGCTGCGGAACGACTCGGCAATGATCCCGTGGATGAGCAGCACGGCCACCACCAGCATCACACCAAGTGCCATGGAAATGGCGGTTAGCGTGGAGGCGAGGCTGCGGCGCTGTATGCTTCGCCAGGCGATTTTCCAGAGGGGCATGAGGAAGGCTTTCGTCTGAGCGGCGCGATGGGCCGCGTCGTGTGTTGTGCGTGTATTGTCTGGCGCGAAGTGACCGCTACGACGCGGGGCTCAATCGTTGAGCCGCAACTTGATTGATTTCATCCAAGCGATCAACTCGCTCGAACTGCTGGGCGACCTCCGTCGCGTGCGTCACCATCAACAGCGTGACGTTTTCTTCACGGCACGTGTCGCGAATCAGGTCGACGATATGTTGTTGATTGGCCGGGTCGACATTCGCTGTTGGCTCATCCGCCAGCAGCAATCGCGGTTGATTGGCGAGCGAGCGGGCAACAGCGACTCGCTGCTGTTCGCCGACGGACATTGTCGTGGGTTTGTGATTCAGCCGATGTCCCAACCCGACGCGTTCCAACAACGTGCGCGCTCGCGCCGCATCGCGTCGACCGCGCGCAAACGTCATGCCAAGCTGGACATTTTCCACGGCCGTGAAGCCGGACATGAGATTAAACGTTTGGAAGACGTAACCAATGCGTTCCGCACGGAACTTGTCACAACCGGCTTCAGATAGGCGAGTAATATCGAGTCCGTCGATGGTCACGCGACCCGAATCCGGGCGGCTGATGCCAGCGATCACATGCAGTAATGTCGACTTGCCACCACCGCTGCGACCGACGAGCACCGCTTGTTCGCCTTGGGCGAGCTTGTAGGTGGGGACATCAAGTACCTGCAGACGATTGCCGTTCGGTTCGCGATACGATTTCTTGACGGCCTCAAGTTCCAGCATCTCTCCAGCTTTCTCGTATCAACAGGTGGGCCACAGGTGGGACGGTGCAGCGTCAGCGTATCCGGCGTCGCATCGTACGTTGGATTTCGCGCTGGCTGTCCGCTCGCTTGAGCACTTCCCGTTTGTCGTGCAGTTTGCGACCGCGGCACAGCCCCATCAGTACTTTGGCCTTGCCTTCTTTGAAGTAAACCCGCAGCGGCACCAGTGTGAGACCTTTCTCGACCGCCTGCCGAGCGAATTTGCGGATCTCCTGCCGGTGCATCAGCAGTTTACGTACGCGCTTGGGCTGATGGTTCATTTGGCTCGCTTGCGCATACTCAGAAACGTCCGCGCCGATCAGCCAGACTTCATTGTCTTTGACGCGACCGTAGGCCTCATCGAGCGACATGCGCCCGTTACGCAGGCTCTTCACCTCGCTGCCCACCAGTACGAGCCCGCACTCGAGCGTCGAGACGATTTCGTAGTTGTGCCGCGCCTTGCGGTTTTCGGCCACAAGCCGTTCGTTGGGGTCTTCCCCTGACTTCTTTTTTTTCTTCTTGTCGGCTTTAGCCATCGCGGCGAACACTCCTCCGAGAATAATCTACCATTGCCACCCCCGAGAATGAAGATGGCCGCCTGCCGCCCGCGTCGACGAAATGGGCGGCTGAGGCATATAATGTGGGTCCGTGACGGCACGGGTGTTTGCAGGGACAGGCATGTGTCGACTTGCCGTGACACGGTTGGCGCCGATAAGTTCGACACAATGTCCGTGGAAGTTCGCCGAAAGGCGCTAGCCGCGGTTTGCGCCGCTAAAACCGACGCTAGCGCGTTACGGCGAACTACATCGCGGCGGGGCGGAAACTGATCGCGGTGAAACTCGCGGCGAACTAGGCACGTGGTGAACTACACGCGGTGAACTACACGCGGTGAACTACACGCGGCGAACTGCACGCGGCGAACTGCACGCGGCGAACTGCACGCGGCGAAATGATAACGTCAACCGAGGACTTACAACGTGGCGGATACTTCTGCGTTTCCTGAATTGCCCATTTTAGGAGCGGCAGCGGCTGACGGCTGCGGTTCATCCGGCGGCTGCGCCGACCACGAAACCGCGGACGCCAGCAAGGTGCTCCGCTTGCCCCGCTGGCTAAAACGCCAAGTTCCGCTGGGCGGTGGCAATCTCCAAACCGCAAAACTGCTGGAGGAGCTGCGGTTGGAGACGGTGTGCGATAA
>JAGQPK010000937.1 GCA_020426755.1 Planctomycetales bacterium | reverse complement strand
CTCGTTGCAGCGAGGAAATGCCGGAGTTGACCTTGGAGGCCAGGAAGAAGCCAAAGATCAGGCCGAATACGCCGCCGCAGGCAACGAGCGTGGCACCTAACGCCACGCTACCGAAGGCCGTCGCGCCGGCGGCGAGCGCGCCGCTCACCAATCCGACTGCCAAATGGGAAAGCATCAACAGGTGATGAAGTTTCATGGTTCCTCGCCGTCTGCTCTGCTGCTATGAATCGAGTGCCCGCTGGCGACGCGTGCTTGATGGCATCCATGCACCGCAAAACTGTGTCCAAACTCGCGCTGTCCTACGTATGCACGTGAGGACGCTCGACGTGTGTTGCTTGTCGTTTAAGTAATTGACTTGTTGCTTTGTCGATGCCGAGTCACGTGCCGAAGTGTGACGAGTCATCGTGTTCCGGCTTATGCCGACGTGTTGAGTTGTGCCCAGTAGCGGTTAAGCTGTTCGCTAATGGACCGATGGAGCGACCGTTCGTCGAGTACGCGGATGATGCGATGTTCGAGCGTTGCCGAACCCATCACCGCTGCTGCGAGACCTCGGTTTCCTGTGGCTCCCGACGAGAGCGAGACATCCAACGGAAGGAGTCCGATGACTCGATCCACCAGAAGGCCCCACGGCCCGTTTTCTCCGTTAACAATCACGACCTGACTCTCACGCGGACCGCAAGGCAATTCGGGCTCAAACGCTTCCGGATCGCGGAGTAAAGGTAGGAATTCGTTGCGCAAATGAACGACGCCTGCCAGCATGGGCGGAGCGTCGGGGACACGAGCATGCGCGGGCCGCAGACCAACTTCGCGAATTGCGTTGGCCAAAATTGCAAACGTGCTGCCCCCGTGTTCAAAGACACAGTACTTCTCGTGATCATGCGCTGCGTTGTTGGGTTCGCTTGAACCGCCGGCCGTCGTGTTCATCAGCGTGTCCTCGTGTCTTAGTGAGTTCGCTCGGGCGATGCGGACAGTTTGGCCGCGATCTGTTTCTTCAATAGTGCCAATCGATCGTGCGATGCATCATCGGCGTCGCCAGCGGAGGGCGTTGGCATACGGCTGCCGGTGCTTGCCGATGGCGCTGCAGGAGTCGCCACCGCTGGCGGCGGCGTGGCAGCGACCACGGGCACCGGCCGTGGCGGTGCTGTCGTGGGATAGATCGGTGCGGGACGGTCCACGACACTGGGTTCCGTCACCGTTTGCGCCGGTGTCGGAGCGGAGGCCGCGATCGAACGCTCGACTTCAGTCGCCGATGGTGGCGACGGGGGCGGCGGTGTTGCCATCGGACCCGGCTCGACGGGCGTGGACGCGACCGAGACAGGTGCTGTGGGCGCTGGAGCAACGGCAACCGTTGGCGTTACCGGTACTGGCTGTACTGGCGGCTCTTGAATGGGCGGCACAATGGTCGGTGCGGTTGTGGCGGTGGCTGCATTCCGTTGGTGGGCATCAATCGCGTCCGCAATTCGATTCAGTTCAACTGCCGTTTGTTCGTAAAAGGACTGGATTTCGGCTCGCCAGCGATCATATCGCGGCGATGTTGTGGCAGATGGTGCGTTGGCCCTGGAATTCACAAGCTGCTCCTCAAGGTAGTCCGGTCTCGTTTACTCTCTAAATGTCGTTCACGCTGACCGGTTCGGGCGGCGTTACGAACCTTGCGACCGTATCGAGCAGTTGTTGTGGACGTACCGGCTTTTGCAAGTAAGCGCCCAGCTCATCGCCCAATAACTCAAGAGCATGCGACTCAAGCGTCGTCAGGAAGATGATCGGAATCTTGCTGTAGGGCTCACCCAGTCGCTGCAATTCTTGACACACGCCATAACCATCCAGATAAGGCATGCGAATATCTAGGATGGCGAGCTGCGGCAAGTCCCGCTGGACGACCTCAAGCGATTCGAGTCCGTCGGACGCGGTGATCACTTCGTATCCAACGTTCGTGAGTGTGCGGTGGACGATTGTTCGCACGGTGCGACTATCGTCTACGACCAGCACTTTAGGAGGTGTCATGTCGTTAGACCTTTTCTACGTTCGCTCGAGTGACTGAGATGCAGTCGCTGTTTGCTTGTGCTCGAGCCGCTGCTTATCGGCCGAGTTTACCCAATCCGGATTGAACTATAGATCATGTTCCCTTTCTTCTGCGGCTTGCTGATGGTCGACATTCAACCCTTAACACAATGACATCGAGGCACAATCGGCAGTGCATTTCCAGAAGCCAACACGGCGTTGGCGAAAGAGTGCGCAAATCATTCACTTGTCGCCAAATGTCAGCGCTTACTCGGTGAAGCAACAACGCAATCAACGTTGATGCTACGTCGCATCAACTGGTACACAGCGTGCCAGTCGAGCTGCGCGGGTGCCAAACGAGAAAAAACTTCCCTGAAGTGTCGACCGTCCAACATTTCCTGGTGTACGTTTCGTTTGGCGACGCAACACCCTCTTCGTACATCCTGATTGACGCGTATCGTT
>JAGQPK010000936.1 GCA_020426755.1 Planctomycetales bacterium | reverse complement strand
ACCGTCTCGCCGGCGACAACTCCCCCCCCCACGTTCACGCTACTCACCGATCGCGTTTCGATTCCGGCCGGCGACCGCGTGGTCCTGCCGGTAAACATGGCGGGTCAAGTGGCTGCTCCGTATCACGTGCAGATGCCGACTGCCTTGAGCCATGCGTTGCGGCTATCGGCGGCACAGATCAAACCCATGGATGAAGTCGCGTTGCTGGCGGTGGACGCGATGCCCACTACACGCGGAACCTTTGGCATCCAGATGCTAGCAGCGAGCGTCGAGGCGGCGTCAAGTCGCCCAATTTATCTTGTCACCGACAGCATTCCTGGTGCAAAATACCGACCCAGTTGGCGGGAAACGCTCGCGGTAGCCGTAACGCCTCCTGCGCCGCTGCAAGTCGGCTGGCGTCGTGCGGAGCTGCCGCATTATTTGCCACGAGGATCGGCGGCGATATTGCCGGTACGAATCGAGCGATCGGCCAACGTGAATGGCGCCATTAAGTTGTCACTCCTGACGACGCAACGCGCTCCTACCAAGAAAGTTGACAATAAGGAGGTAGTGGATACCGATCGCGCGATTCGGTTAGCGGAAGAGGTGTCATTGCCCGCCGACGCGTCAGCGATTAGTAATCTCGACTTGAGCCTGACGGTTCCGGTCGACGTGCCGGTGCACGACTGGGCGTGGACAATTCGCGCTGATTTGCTGAGTGACGACGGGCAGTCGGTTGTCGCAACCGCATACGCGCCGATCGAAAGGCTGGAGACGATCGAACCTTTGAAGCTGACAATCGACGACACCGAACGCGTTGTCGTTCCTGTCGGCGACAACCAGTCGGTCACGCTCTCAGGGACAGTCGTACGACATGCCGACTATCGGGTGCCAGTAGGAGTACGTCTGACGGGCTTGCCGGATGGGGAACCGCCCGTCGAGATCACACTACCACTGGAATCGGACACATTTGAATTGAAGATTGGATATCCGACCGGAACGGCGGCCAAGGAAATGGCCAACGTTCGAGTAGAAGTGACAACTCAAGGTGGCGTTCCCGCGACCGCGCGGTCCAAACCGTTCACGTTGCAGATCAAGCCCTAGCGATTTGTCATTGCGAAAAATGAGTTTCAGCCATGCTGGCCGTAGTGTGAGCATTGGCATTGATAGTTCGCCGTAGCGCGTTGGCGTCGGTTCGTCGTGAGCTACAACATCGCTCTCGCGCGACAGCCGCGGCAAGCGACATGCGGCATCATTTGCAACGGAGTGCACTCGATGCGGATCATGGAGATCATTTCCGGCACCGCCGTTAACGGCGCCGTCGTCAATTGCCTGGATATCTGCCGCGCTCTAAGCAGACGCGGCCACGATGTGACACTCGTTTGTCGCCCCGGTGCCTGGATTTCTGAGCATGCACAGGATGGCAACATACGCGTCATCGAGTCGTCATTGGATCGCTGGCCGCTCACCGAATTGCGTCGTGTGGCGCACGTTGTGCGTGAGAACGATATACAAGTGATTCACACGCACATGAGCCGTGCTAACTTCTTTGGTGTCTTGTTGCGTTGGCTGTTTGGCGTTCCCGCTTGCGTGGCCACGGCACATAGCCGCTACATTCAGTTGCACTGGATGTTCAACGATCGCGTGATTGCGGTCTCGGATGCCACGCGCCGCTTCCACCAACGATACAATCTGGTTCGTGGTCATCGCATCGACGTGATTCACAACTTCATTAACGAACAACGCTTCATGAACGTACCTACGGATACACGTGTCGCGGTGCGACGTGAATTCGGACTGATGTGCGATCAGCCGACGATTGGCGTGATCGGCGATGTGATTCCACGCAAGGGTCTGATCCATCTGATTCGCGCGCTGCCGCTGTTAATCGAAGCAGTGCCTGACGTGCGAGTGCTGGCGGTGGGCTGTAATGAAACAGATTACGCGCAGCAGGTACAGGACGAGGCCGCGCAATTGCGAGTCAGCGATCGCGTCATTTGGGCCGGTCCTCGTAACGATATCGAACGGATCCTGGCAGCGCTCGACATCTACGTGCTCCCGTCGCTGGAGGAAAATATGCCGCTGGCGATCTTAGAAGCGATGGCGGCGGGCTTGCCCGTTGTCGCCAGCGAGGTGGGCGGCATCCCCGAATGTGTCGCTCACCAACAAACGGGGCTGCTCGTGCCGCCCGGCGAACCCGAGTCACTGGCGTCGGCCTTGATCGGTTTGCTAACTCATCTCGAACAACGCGAACAAATGGGCGGCGCAGGCCAGCATCGCGTGCGGACAAACTTCTCGATCGAAAGCCAGATTCAGCAGATCGAACAGACGCTGGAACGAGCCGCGGCGTAAGCGCAAAGCTGCGACTAAAATCACCGCAAGGCGAATGTCCGTTCATCGAAGGCATTAGCCGCGGGCTCTTGAAGATCGATGATTGCTGCTTTCGGATTTTTGCATGAGGAATGAACGGTGGTTTTCAGACT
>JAGQPK010000935.1 GCA_020426755.1 Planctomycetales bacterium | reverse complement strand
AGGGTCAAGGTGTCTCCCCGGTGATCTCAGCAAGCAACTTGTAGAAGCCCCGTTTTCGCTCGCTGCTCGTCTGCCAGTTCACCGGCACGCTTTGGTAGCCCTCGTCGAACCCCTCACCATTCATGCGGAAGTCGAAATAACCCCACGAAGCGTATTCCGTCACGGCCGCCACGAAGTTGTTCTCGGGATTCTCGAAGTTGAAGTGGTCGTCCTCGTTGAATAGGATCGGCATCGGCCGGTAGCCGTCGACCTTGCGCGCCTGCTGCACCATCTCAGCGATCCGCTGCGGCTCTTTCACCCCGTTTCCGTGCAGCAGTAGGAAGTCGGACGCCTTGACCACATTCGACTGCGGTACCGCCCCACCGCCATAGCTGGTGCCGACGAGCAGCGCGTGATTCTGCACCACGCTCCGCTTCCTCACCCGTTCGATCAGTTCATGCACGCGTGCCGGCTTCAGGATGTCGTGGTCGTAGGCCTTCACGTTGCACTCATTGTCTACTTCCACCAGCACGTTCGAGTACTTCTTGGCGATTAGCCAATCGACGGCGGCATCCACTCCTGCGATCACCGCCGTTTCGTCTTTCACACGTTCATCTTGACCGAAGTAATACAGGCCGAGGATGACAACCATGCCAATTTCGTCGGCCTTGTCGATCACCCTCGCGAGCCGGTTCATGCTCTTGTCGTCGAGTGTGCCGTCGGCGTTGATGGCCGAGTTATACCAAGGCTGTGACTTCGAGTATCCCTCGGGGCTGCCTCCCTGCAAGTTCAGCGTGATGGCCAACAAGCCGTGCTTCCGCCACGTCGGCATCATCTCGACGAACTCGGCCGTGTTACGGTCAGCGTCCCATTTATTCGTGTCCGGGTACGCCCACCTTGCCGCCGTTTCGGAGTTGCGGTCATCAAACGTTGCCTGCACCATGCGACTGTTCATCAACAACCCCTCAATCGACCTGCCCTTCCACGTGCGGCTCAGGTAGGTTGGCTGGCCGTTGATATAGAACTTGTCGCTGTTGATGCTCACGACAGTAGCCCGCTGCGGTTCCGCGGCCAGGCTGCCCACCGTGACCGCGAAGAGGGCGACGAGAATCAACGCTTGTCGCATCTGTAATTCTCCTCAGGCGGCATCGTTGCGAGTCTCTCGGCCGCCGATAACTTGGCCGCCTAACTATCTGAACTCATGCCGCAGATGAAAGTGCCATCAAACGTAAAATCCAAAGCTAGATGGTAACCACAAACGCGGCGTGACGAACGTACCGTATGAGCGTTTTTCGCTATGATTTGCGACCGCATCTATCGCGGTCCGCGTTGTTCGGTGTCTGATCTATCCGCGTTGCCGAGACGTGACCTGTACCTGCTCTGATGTCGAACCCATTCAGCTCGCAGGACGACAATGCGACGTCGACGATTGGTCCGGCAATGATCGTGTTCGCCAGAAAACGGCAAGCTGGGAAACCAGCCGGAAAATATCGACACCGTCTCACGGCGGCGAACTGCCGGTATCGCGCTACGCTACAGCGCTTGGCACATTGCATCTTTCTAGGCACTCGGGATACTCTATTGCTCATCACGGCTCAGCGATCGAATCCAAACCACTTCATCCCTGGTCACTCGGCAACTGACAAGGAGCGCATCATGCTCATTAGACTCTTCCGTAGCGCTGGTGCGACAGGCCACGTATTTTTGTTGAAGAGCGGTCGCCGAGCCGACAAGGGGCTCGCCTACAGCGGATTCATCGGACCGAAGACGACGGTGGCCGTTGTTCCGACCACACCACAGATACTCAACTTCGCCATCGAGGCGCAGACTCGTGACAAGCAAGTCGTCGTTGTGCAGGGGAATCTCACCGTTACGCTGGTTCCGCGGGCCGCCGTTTCTCGTTTTGACTTTACCGTCGCGACCGGAAACGGCGGGTATCTTGGAAATTGGGTCCAGGTACTCAATGCGCGAGTTATCGAGCGAGTTTTGCGCGCCGTGCTGGACAAGGTCAAGGAACTGGCCGTCGAGGAAGCAACCCGATCGCAACGGGACGTCGAGTGTGCCGTCACTGCGGCACTAGGAGCGGACGTGTTGTCAAGTGATGGAATCATCGTCGATTCATGTTCCATCCCGAAGATCAAGCCGGCCGACCACGATGTCGAGGCGGCCATCGGAGCCCAAGAACGGCAGTCGATGCTTACTGAGGCAGACAGGGCTTTGCACGAACGTCGGATGAAAGCAGCCGAGAACGAACGCAAGGTAAAGCAGTACGAAGCAGATACCGAGCTGGAGTTAGAGATCAAGCAGGGTGAGTTGCTCGAACAGCAGGCGAAGAACAAGGAAAAGGAAGCTCAAGCGGATGCCAGGGCGACCGAGATCCGGCTTGCTCCACTGGAATCTGTAGAGCCCGGCAAGATTCTTGGCGCGGCTTTAATGGAGGGATTTAAGAGCGGACGGGTTGGCTCCATTGTCGTCGCCCCCGA
>JAGQPK010000934.1 GCA_020426755.1 Planctomycetales bacterium | reverse complement strand
GATTTTCAACTGCGCGGCCCCGGCGAACTCTTTGGCACACGCCAGCACGGCCTGCCGCCGCTTATGGTCGCTGACTTACGCCGCGACATCGACGTGCTCGAAAACGCTCGTCGCGATGCGAAAGAATTGATCGCCCTCTCGCCCGATCTCTCCGAACCCGCCTGGCAGGCCATTCGCAAGAAAGTACTCAGTCGCTACGGCGACGCGCTGCAACTTTCCGATGTCGGTTAGGCCCTTGAATATCGAGCATCGAATATCGAATGTTGAATGTTGAATGTTGAAGTGCATCCATATGACTTCCACACCACGCGGTCAGGAAGGGACGAAGGCCGCGTGTCTGCGACAACGCTGCCGATCGACGTCTGTGAAAATCCGTGCCATCCGTGGCTGAGCCGGCCAACCCATCGCAACTGTCCGTGTTTTTTCGCTTGAAAAGCTTGTGGGACCGGGTAATATGGGCGGCCTATTCTAGCTGCTTGTTCAGCAGCCAGTGGTTCTGCTGTTTGCATATTCGAACATTCCGTCACGCGAGGGCTCGTCGCCATGGGCTTGGGGAACAAGCTGCGCGCCAATCCAGGCTTGCTGTGGTTCTTGATTAGTGTTTTGCTCTGGGGCTTTGCTGTGCCGGGGTACGCCGGCCTGTTGCCGGGTAACTTTCTGCCGAACGCCGACTTAGAACTGGATGCGGATGGCGACGGCCAGCCGGACGGTTGGACCCACAGTGGACCGCTGTCTGCGGCGCGCTGGGAGGCCTCACATGCCGTCTCCGGCAAACGTAACCTAGCCCTAGCCGATTCCTCGTTGTCCAGTTGGGCGGCTTGGTCGACTGAAGTCGAACTTCCGCGTGTGATGACCGAATTAGAAGTTCAATGGAACTGGGGCTATTCGATTACCAGCCACAACGTGGACGATGAGTTCCACGTTCGCGTGGATTGGCTGGCTGAGGGCACCACGATTGGCAGCAACGACTTTCAAGTGGCGGGCAGCCATCCCGAGATGGAATCGGTGAGCCGCGTGGTTGTCGTGCCGGACGGTACGGAATCTCTGCGATTGGTGTTTTCCACCGGTGGCCCTGCGTCCACGACTGGCTTGATGTACTTGGATGATGTCTCAGTCGCGGCACCGGGCGCGGGAGCATACGGAGATCTCGATGCCGATGGCAAATTGACGGCCGGCGACTTGGACGAATGGGCGGAGCAGGTCGCGCGAGGTGTCTCAAATATCCAGCTTGATCTCAACCGCGACGACACGGTCGACATCGAGGATCGTCAGTTTTGGGTTGAAGCGATCAAGCTAACCTACTTCGGTGATGCCAACCTTGACTTTGTATTCGACAGCGCTGACTTGATTCGCGCTTTCCAGTTTGGCGAGTACGAAGACGGCATTCCCTTGAATTCGACTTGGGCGACTGGGGACTGGAACGGAGACCTCGAGTTTGACTCGGCCGACGTGATTCTGGCCTTCCAAGACGGCGGCTACGAGCAGGGGTATCGCTTGGCGACAGTAGCGACTGTTCCCGAGCCGAGTGCACTGACTGCGGCACTGGCCGCTACGCTAACAATTGCGTTCAGAGGATTTCCACGACCATCGCCGTCGCGTTGTCGCGCCCGGATTCGTTGACGGCGGCCTGGACCAGTTGTTGGGCCGGTGTGAGTTGATCCTCGCCCCACTGGGAACTCGCCACCATTTCAGCGATCGCGCGGTCCCACAGCCCATCGGTGACACCGTCTGTACAAAGCACGAATCGGTCACCGGGGCGGCATTCAAACTCGCCGATCTGTGGGCGAATATACTGGTTGCCGGAGCCCAGGGATTGCGACAAGACGTTCTTTCGTGGGTGATTCCTTGCTTCGCGCTCGTTTAGTTTGCCTTGTCGCTTGAGCCAGCCGACGTGCGTATGATCCTCGGTGATTTGCCTCATTTCACCGCCGTTGGGCAGATAATAGATACGGCTATCACCGATGTGCGCGAAGAACAGCGAACCGCGCGCGTACCAAATCAGGCTGAGTGTTGCGCCCATGTTGCGTCCTTCGGCATAGCTCTGACCGAGTGTTGTCAGCTGCCGGTGGATGCCTTGGAAGAGTTCTTGGAATATCTCACCGAACGTTGCCCGGTAATTACCCGGCGAAGTTGCGAAGCGCCGCGGCATCAGACGCGTGATGTTATCGATGGCAAAGCGGCTGGCGAATTCGCCTGAGTTCTCGCCGCCCATTCCATCACTGACGGCGAACACAAAGTCCATGCCAGTCAGCGGCACCTCGCCGACGCGTCCCAGGTAATGGAACTCCATCGCGTCGAAAGTAATCGAGAGAAAGGCGTCTTCGTTGTTGGGGCGGATTTTGCCCACATCGGACGCACCCGACCAGCGAATTGACTTGGCCGTGTTTTCTGCCGTACGACTTGTGGCTTCGCCTTCGTCGAAGCTTTCTGGATCCAAGATCGTGGCGAACTCGAAGTCGATTAT
>JAGQPK010000933.1 GCA_020426755.1 Planctomycetales bacterium | reverse complement strand
ACTGCTAGACCTTGATCACCCCACGGGAGCCCCGCGATGGCGAGACTTTGCCGACTGGTCCTTTCACTTTTGTTTGTCCTCGCGTTGAGCACACCGCTTACATACACGCCCCCACTGTGGGCTCATGAGGGTCATGACCATGCAGCGGAAACGACAGAGTCGGCGGCGTTGCCACGCGTGTTGATCCTGGGCGATTCGATTTCGATGGGCTACACGCCGCACGTTAAAGAACTCTTGGCCGGTAAGGCCGAGGTGGTTCGCCCGACGGAAAACTGCGGGCCGACGACCAATGGGCTTGCCAAACTCGACGCTTGGCTCGGCGACGGCAAGTGGGACGTCATTCACTTTAACTTCGGTCTGCACGACATGAAGTATGTGGATGAGCGAGGTGAGCGCGTTGCCCCGGAGCAGGGCAAACTCCAGGTGCCGCTTGGCCAATACGAACAAAACTTGAAGACGCTCGTAAGTCGACTCAATGCGACCGGCGCCAAACTGATCTGGTGCACAACGACGCCGGTGCCCGAGGGTGCGTTTGGGCGCGTGGCCGACGATGCGGTCCGCTACAACCTGACGGCAGCCAAAGTCATGCGTGTCAGTCTGGGTGAAGACCGTGTGATCAATGATTTGCATGCGTTTGTCAAAGCAACCGCAGAGCCAATTCAACGACAGGCAGATGTGCACTTTACCGAAGATGGTTCTAAGCAACTCGCCCGCCAAGTCGTGGACTCGATCACGTCGCAGCTTCATCCGCAGGAAGTCGCGCATCAAACCGCGCGCGGCGTCGTCTACGCCGACCTGAACGGTAACCAAGTGTTCGACTCGGGTGACACACCGTTGGCAGGCGTGCGCGTCTCCAATGGTCATGAGATCACGACGACAGCAGCCGACGGAAAATACGAATTGGAAATTGACGATGACGCTGCTGTATTCGTCATCAAGCCGCGCGGTTATCGCACTGCCGTCGACGAGAATCAACTGCCTCGTTTCTATTACCTACACAAGCCGCAAGGGTCGCCCGAATCCCGCTTCACTGGCGTGGCGCCAACCGGCCCATTGCCGGAATCGATCGATTTTCCGCTGTATGCACAACAGGAACCGGATCAGTTCAAGGCCTTGATGTTCGGCGATCCGCAGCCGCGCAATCAACGTGAGGTTGACTATATCGCGCACGATGTCGTCGAAGAATTAATTGGTACCGATGCGTCGTTTGGCGTCACGCTGGGCGATATTACCTTCGACAATTTGGCGTTGTTCGAGCCGCAGGCCCGCGCGATCGCGGTGCTTGGCATCCCGTGGTACAACGTCATCGGCAACCACGACATGAATTACGATGCGAAGTCGGATCGCCAGAGCGACGAGAGCTTTGAACGCGTGTTCGGTCCCAACTATTACTCGTTCGATTACGGCACGGTCCACTTTTTGGTGCTCGATGATGTCGAGTGGTTGATTGACGAAACGGGCAAAGGCCGCTATCAAGGCGGACTCGGTAAGCGACAGATGGATTTTGTCCGACGAGATCTGGAAATGATTCCAGCCGATCAGTTAGTCGTGTTGATGATGCACATTCCGTTGATCAACGTGCGCGACCGGCAAGAGCTGTATCGTTTGATCGAACAGCGGCCGTTCGCGATGTCGATCTCCGCACATGCTCATACCCACGAGCATCATTACATCACGCGTGATGACGGCTGGCGCGGCCCTGCCCCGCACCACCATGTGATCAACGTGACGGTCTGTGGAAGTTGGTGGTCCGGGCTGGACAATGAACGGGGTATCCCCCACGCGACCATGGCCGATGGTGCGCCTAACGGCTACAGCATCCTCCATTTTGACGGGCACAAATACCAATTGGAATTCCGCGCTGCGGGCCGTCGAGCGGACTTTCAAATGTCGGTTTATGCTCCGGAGGTCGTGAACGTCAGTCAACAGGCGCAGTTGGAAATTTTTGCCAATGTTTACAACGGTTCAGAGAAAGACAGTGTATCGATCTGGATCGACGAATTGCCGGCGCAGGCCATGGAGTACACGCGATCCAAGGATCCCGCTTTCGTGAAAACCAGTACCAACGAACAGGAGATGCGGGACCGCTTGTTAGCGCAGGGCGTTCCGGAAGAAAAACTCTGGATTGCCCTGCCACAACCGGCGACTTCGACCCATCTTTGGAAACAGCAGGTCGATCTCGGATCACTGGCGGATGGCGTGCATCTAATACATGTCGAGTCGAAGCTGGCCGATGGGCAACAAGTACGTGGCCGGCGTCTGATTCGGATCGAACGCAATCCGTCTCCACAAACTCTAACCAGCGAAGGTGAATAACCGATCATGAGAATCGTGAAACGACAGTCATGGTTCAGCCGCATCGCCAATTCATTTGTCGGTGCGCTGTTTGGCGGAATCTTGACCGTTGTGTCGCTGGTACTGCTATTCGTCAACGAGGGTCGGGCCGTAAAGACTGCTCGCAGTCTG
>JAGQPK010000932.1 GCA_020426755.1 Planctomycetales bacterium | reverse complement strand
TGCGGATCCGGTTTGGCTGAGGCCGCGAATGTCAAAGTAATAAAGGCCGCCGCCGTGCCCAGCACGCGACCACCGATGTTCGCGGCAAAGCTCTCGCCCGTGCCGCGCAAGTGCACGGGGAACACCAGCGGAATGTAGTTGCCCCAGAAGCTCATCTGTCCGATCACCAGCAACCCGGCGAAAAACAAAATGTACTTGAACGTCGTCAGGCTACCAGCGGTATCGAGGTTGTTCGATAGCCAAAAATAAAGCGCCGGCACCAGCAGTAACGCGGGTATCTGAAAGATGCGGAACAGGTTGCGACGGCTGGCAATTCGCACGGCCAGAATCGCCAACAAGATGCGGCCGACCATGCCGCCGATCTCTTGAAAGCCCTGCACGTCCGACGTGATGCGATCGCTCGTATTGCCGCGGATCTGCTTCATCTCCTTCTCAGTCAACTCCGTGCCATTTGCCTGTGCGGCAGCTTGAGCCTCGTCTTGCGCCGCCTTGATCTGCGACTTCAAATCAACGTGACCTGTGAGGATCTGGGGATTCTGTTGAATCGCGCCGAACGCCAAGCCAAATGTGGATGCAAACACGAGCGTCGTGACGATCGTCGTCCAACGCAGGCCTGGGCTGAACAGTTCCGCAAAACTCGGCCGCTTCAGTGTGCCCGCTTCTCGCTTGCGCTGCCAAGCCGGTGACTCGGGAAGGAACGGCCGAATGATTAGCAGTGGAATGGCGGGAATCAAACCCGAAATGAGTGTGTAGCGCCATGCTTCGTGCCCACCGTGAATCGCCGGCAGATCCGCAGCGTGAATGCTGGCGAACTTGCTGGCGTAGGCGACCATCACACCGCCTAAGCTAGAGAATGCTTGCGTGTAGCCCAACACCTTTTCGCGCTGAATTGCATTGGGAAATAGCTCGGCCAGCCAGGCAACCGCTGCCACGAACTCGACGCACACGCCGACGAACACGAAGCAGCGGCAAATGAGTAGTTGCGGCAGCGTTTGCGCGAATCCGGCCGCGAAGGCCGAACACGCATAAAGCAGGATGCTCCAGGTGAGAATGCGGCGACGGCCCAAGCGATCCGTCAAGTAGCCGCCCAATAGACCAAACACGCCGCCGGCCAACGCGGGCACGAAAAATAAAATTCGCGCCCAGTTGCTAAACTGCGGACCGCCGGGAACCCATTGAGCTGCTTGGTCGGGCGCGGCGTGTGCCAATGCCGGGACCGCCGTTTTGACGATCAGCGGTAACATTAGCAACTCGTAAATATCGAAGGCGAAACCAATGGACGCAATGATACAGAACAACCATTGTACGCCCGTAAAACGAGATTTCTCTTGCATAGCAGGTGGGTCGACTGGCTTGAACGGATCGAAGGCAGGTGACGCGATCCAGTTGAGGCCGAACCGCGCAAACGGCCCACATGATATCACTCCTGGCGCCCTGTTTACAGTCGGGGGCCGCATTCTCCACCGCCGTGTGTTGCTCGTCCGGCAGAGGTGCCATCGTGGAGTGACTATTTACGAGCCAGCAAGGGAGATACGGCGGCCAATGTCAACAAGCTGATTCCCAGCGGAATTGCGAGTGCCAACGCGACGAAACCAGAAGAAGTCTGGACGTTCGGTTGATGCGTGGCCCACAGCAGAAAGCCGTTATAAGCAACAAAGTACAACAGCAGCAGGAATCCTTCGGATCGTGTGATCGTGTAGCCCGTGTACAGCACCGGCAGCGTCACCACACAAACCGCGATCATCACGGGAATATCGAATGCAATTGCACTCTCCGGCACATTCATGCCCGTTGGTGACAAGAAGCTGGCCGCTCCCAACACGCCCAGCATGTTAAACAGGTTGCTGCCGATAGCGTTTCCCACAGCAATATCCCTCTCGCCCTTGAGTGCCGCAGAAATTGACGTGGCGACCTCCGGTAAGGAAGTGCCCACTGCAACAATTGTCAGGCCGATTACCAATTCGGACATTCCCATGGCACGCGCGATGTTCACGGCTCCATCCGTGAAAAGTTTCGAGCCAAGTACCAGCATGATTAGTCCCAGGATCGTCATGCCCAGTTGTTTGAGGATGTCAGCGCGAGAGCGTGGCGGTGCCAAGGCAGCGTACTCATGCTCGTATTCGGCTGCTATGTCCGCTGACTCGGTGCGGCATTGACGGACCGCCCACAGCAAGTAAGTCACGAGACCCAAGAATAACATCGCGCCATCGAGTCGCGACAACTGACCATCCCAGGCCATCAAGCCCACGAGGCAAGCGACGGAGATCATCAAGGGGACTTCAAAGCGTATCAATTGCTGCGCGACGGCCAGCGGTGTGATCAGCGCCGAGACGCCCAGAATGAACAGCACGTTGAAGATGGTGCTGCCAATCACGTTGCCCAGGGCGATGTCCGCTTGTCCCGTCAACGCGGAATAGCCACTCACAGTCAGTTCTGGCGCACTGGTGCCAAATGCGACAATTGTCAGGCC
>JAGQPK010000931.1 GCA_020426755.1 Planctomycetales bacterium | reverse complement strand
GTTCGACATCGGATGACGACAAAATGCCGCCGGCGGAGAGCGGCAAAACGCTGACTGCCGATGAGATCGCCTTGATCTCGCAGTGGATCGAATCCGGTGCACCGTGGGAGCAACACTGGTCACTCATCGCGCCCCTTCGCCCGGCGGTGCCGTCGGTAAAGCAGAGTGCGTGGCCGCGCAACGACGTCGATCGCTTTATTCTCGCACGACTAGAACAAGACTCACTCTCGCCTGCCGACGAAGCGACGAAGCTCGCGCTGTTGCGCCGAGTGACGCTGGACCTGACTGGTTTGCCTCCAACGCCTGACGAGATCGCTGCGTTCCAGAATGACACCTCAGTGGATGCCTACGAGCGTGTCGTGGAGCGATTATTTAAGTCGGCGCACTATGGCGAACACATGGCGCGGTACTGGCTCGATGCGGCTCGCTACGGCGACACACACGGACTGCATCTCGACAACTTCCGCATGATCTGGCCTTATCGCGATTGGGTGATCAATGCGTTTCAAAACAACATGCCTTTCGATCAATTCACAATTGAACAACTGGCAGGTGATCTGTTACCCAACGCGACGCAAGAGCAGCTCGTGGCGACCGGCTTCAATCGCTGCAATGTGACGACGAGCGAAGGCGGCGCCTTGGAAGCCGAATACGAGGTGTATTATACCAATGATCGTGTCGCCACCATGTCGACGGTTTGGATGGGCGCCTCGATGGGTTGTGTGATCTGCCATGATCACAAGTTCGATGCGATTCCCACAAGTGACTACTACGCGATCTACGCGACATTGGCCAGCAGTCATGAACCTGAGGTGCTGCCGTTGGCGGGAGAACCGTCACCGTCGCCAGAACTGACGGCATATGAAGCTCAACTGAATGACTTGCAGACAGCCTACACCGACATGGCTCGCGATCAAAACGAAGTAATGCGAGCCCGGCTGCGAATGCAAGTTGGTCTCTACATGAGTGAGATCGCCAAGGGCATTCGTGAAATCGATCTGTCGACAACGAACATCTTTTCGTATCGCACCGACGATGTGCGACCGCCCGTGCTGGAGCAATGGCGCCGCTATCTGATCAAGATGCCTGTCGACGATCCGGTGTTTGGCCCTTGGGTGAAGCTGCGTGAAGCCAGCGAAGAGCAGTTTGCCGAACAATGCACTGCGTTACTTGCTACGCTGAAGTCCGAAAACGGAGAAGTGACAACGGATTGGCACCGCGTAGCGTCAACGGCGCCGCGCTGGAATCCACGCGTAATCGAAGCGATCGAACGAAAACAACCTACATCGCTGCTGGACGTAGCGGATGCTTATGGTGAACTATTCATCGAAGTCCAACGCGAATGGTTGACAGCCCAATTGGAAGCGGCACTTGAAGCGGCCCCGAACGCGAAACCGATCCCGGACGAAGACGCGCGACACTTGATCGTCAACAGTCCCGTCAATCGGCAGCTTCGGCGCCATCTTTATGGACCAGACACCCCGACGAACATGGACGACGACGCGGCCGCGAAACTCTTGAATCGGCCAATTCATGACAATCTCGCGGGACGTAAGGGCGCGATTCACAATTTGAATCTCAACGCACCCGGTTCGCCGCCGCGGGCAATGGCCCTACGAGAACAAGCCGACACCGATCCGTTTTACGTATTCAATCGCGGAAATCCAATCGATCGCGGCCCGCGTGTGGAAGCTCGTTTTCTGACAGCTCTCACGCCCGCTAGCCACACTCCTTTCGAGCCCGGCAAGCGGCGACTTTCATTGGCGCGTGCAATCGTCAATCCGGACAATCCCTTAACGCGTCGGGTGATCGTGAACTGGGTCTGGCAACGACACTTCGGACAGGGTTTGGTGCGTACGCCAGATGACTTTGGCACGCGCGGCGAAAGGCCGACGCACCCGCAACTACTCGACTACTTGGCAAGCCGACTGCTAGAGGACAACTGGTCGCTCAAGTCGCTACATCGACGCATCATGCTGACTAGTGTCTACCAGCAGGCCGCAGTTGAATCTCCGCGGGCCCGCGAGATCGATCCGGAGAACTTGCTGCTGTGGCGGATGCCTCGACATCGCCTCGAAATGGAACCGATGCGTGACGCAATGCTGGCGGTGAGTGGCGAACTGCAGACGGGGCAAGGTGGTCGTCCGTTCGAATTACTGGCGACGCCGATCGTACCGAGAAGGACGGTGTACGCCTTTATCAATCGTGACGTCGTGGCGCCGTTGTTGAGTAGCTTCGACGCGGCGAACCCGAATGCATGTACCGCCAAGCGTCCCGATACGACCGTGCCGCAGCAAACACTGTTCGCCTTAAACTCGGAATTTATTCAAGATCGTGCGCTCGCCTTGGCCAAAGCTGCGATTAACACCGACCGTGGCCAGCGCAGTGATTCTGAGACGATTCGTACTCTGTACCACCGCCTTTTCGGCCGTGAACCGGATGACACCGAGCTGTCAGCGGCGATCGGCTAT
>JAGQPK010000930.1 GCA_020426755.1 Planctomycetales bacterium | reverse complement strand
GGCGGTCGTTTTGCGATTAAGATCCCCACTGAGTTCAAGGTAACGGAAGAGTCTACGACGGACAAAGATGGACGCAAATGGCTGACAGTCCAGTCACCTGATGTGACGTTTCGACTTTACTCGGTTGACGAACTAAAATCGGCAGCGTCACTCTATGAAGAAGCACTTGCGGCAGATAAGGCAAACGGGTTCCCCCGGAACTCTCTCGGTAACTTTAAGCTTGAGCGAGCGGGAAGAGTCTACTACAGATTCGACGAGATCAATGATGGGAAGTTTTCTAGTACTTACGCCGCCGACGCCAGCAAAGGCGTTTTCGGCGTTCTCGTTGAATTCAAAGGCGTGTTGGCATACTGCAATAATATTCCTCTACTGGATGCCATCGTCGGTTCGCTAGTACTTCAGGACGCCGACTGAAATCGGACCTACCGTGGATCGCAGCACAGGCCGTCACTAAGAACCCTTTGATCGCATACCTATCGCGTCGAATCCTTTTTGAGCGGCTCATTCCCAAAGGTACGGCGAGCGACAGCACTTGGCGGTTAGTCAACGAGACTTGGAGCATCAACGACTACGCCGACTTGAAATCCGGACGGGCCGCAGTTGGCAGACGACACGCGCATGCGCCCAAGCCCATGACGGTGAAGCGAGTGATCGCCAGTGAACACCAGCGTCGTGATCTAGAAGATTCATTTGCGAAAGACTCACCGATGGCCATAGTCAACAAGTATCCCGTTGATGTTGAAGTACCAGAACGACTTGTGCATTTTTGGCGAGACGTCGTGTCGCGCATTGATGCCAAAGACCCCAGTACGATTTATGAATCGGATGATCTGCTGCAATGCGAATTTGTCTATGGCGGTCTTGCGGATCCTGACAACCGTTACTTTGGCTTCACGTACTTCCCCTTTGATGAAGATCCAGATACTGAGTGGGAGTTTTTTCTCTCCGAGTCGGAGTTGCGTCGCATTGCTAGCGGGCTTCAACAGAGCATTCAGGCGTTTCGCTGTCAGGATCCACGTTGTTTGCTGATGCATTCTGCCCCTGACGGTTATTGCCCAAATTGCGACAATGTACTCGATTACGTTGATGAGTTCGGCGACATGCGCAAGGCGTATCCGGCGTTGGACGACGTGACCATTAACGTCATGGTTGCCATGCGGCGCATCGTGCACGGTCTGTTACAGAGCACCACGGAAAATCATGAGTGGCCTCGTCACGCAATCTACAGCTCAAACGACGAGCCCATTCTAAGTTGGCGAGTTGGGTTGCTTCCGTATATCGATCAGGTCGACCTGTTTCGCAGAGTTGCCGTCGATGAACCGTGGGACTCGCCATCAAATCGCCGCCTCTGGAACGAGATGCCCAGTGTTTTCAGAACGCGATCGGATCTCGCGCTGCCGGACACTCACGTGACTGCCGTCATTGACGACAACACGATGTGGCCGCTCCGTGGAGGGCGTCATTGGCGAGACGTCAGGAAAGGAACGTCGTACACGGCGGCGGTTTTGGAATTGACGGGCTGGGCCACAAACTGGATGCGGCCGGATGACGTCACATTGCCCGACGTGCTGCGAGCCAGTCGTGAGGAGTCGCGAGGTGCATCCGGTGACAACATCATTGTCGCAGGCATGGTAGACGGCAATGCAACGCCTTTCTCAGGCGAGGCGATCATCGAGGGACTCTTGATTGGCTAGTCCTGTTGTGTGTGCACTTCAGATTGTGTTTTTCTCCGCCCGAGCGCAGAGCAAGAGCTGAAAAGCCGCATTGCGCCAGTAACAGGCAACCCGGCGCATACGCCACGCGTTCACACGATAACTAGTCATTGTTAAACCCGCACACCAACCCCACCTTCCTGTAGCCTTTTCTTGATGTTTCCGCGCCTTTTGTCGCCAGGCAACGTTGCCCTGTTGTCCCAGTTGTTGCCCGGTGACAGACACCATGTCCCCGCCGCGACGCTTCCAACTGCCACGAGAACCGCGGCTAGCGCCTTTCGGCGAACTAAATCCATTTCGCACGAGTGACACACACCGCCCAATTTCGCCCGATGACACACACCGCAAACTTCTCGTTCATGATCAAAGTCTCAATGCATCTTTTTTCTTCGCTCGCATATCGAGTATGCTGTTTCACTACCAACAATCGAGCCCCAACAGCACTCGACAGACGTGTCAGCGCAACAAGGGAATTGATATCCACTTCTGCATGCATGCGTCCGTAACAGTGAAGGACTCTCATGATGAAACGCACTGTTTGGACAGTGACCTGCGTCGTTGCACTTTGTATCACCGTGATCGTTTCGAGCGACGCGGCCACGGGTGATGACATCAAGCACGATTTTGAGCCCGCGGTCACCAATCAGGCGGGACGAGACTTTCCGCAAGTCAACTCGCAAGGTCGCATCAAGTTTCGTGTTGTAGCGCCGAAAGCAAAAAGTGTTTCGACGACGTTTCGCGATAGCACTGAGTTTATCAAAGGTGACGAC
>JAGQPK010000092.1 GCA_020426755.1 Planctomycetales bacterium | reverse complement strand
AATCGGGCATGAGAATACGAGCACCTCGATAAGTACCGATAACGACCGGACTTGCCAGATTACTGACGACCGATACTTGCCAGAACTTGCGCACGCCCAACACGGTGGCCGCCACCAGCGTCTCGCGTCGGTGATTGCCGTCACACAAGGGCAGGGCAGTGCTGACAAGGCGAGATATCTCGTATTGGGCTCGGGCGATTTTGGCGAGACAATAAATCGTGCCGATCAGCCACGTCATGAGCAACAGGATAGGTAAGTAGGCCACGACCTCCATTGATCGAGCAATCGGGCGCTCGACAGTGTCGTCGGATCGCTCCAGGTTGACCAACGGCAAACGTGACAAAGCCAGTCGATTGATCGCACCTCGTGCCGAGGTGCGCACGACCAAATCAGACAACGCCGCATCAAACGCCTTGGCGGTTTGCGGCACAACTGCCAGATGCTTCGTACTAACAAGAACCGCAGGACTGCAGAGCAACGCCAACACCGCCCCCAAAGCCAGTGAGTAACGCAAGTCAACGCGATGAGAAAAATATCGTATTAGTGCCAACGCACAAGTGGTCACAACGGTCACAAGCATGGCAATGAGAATTGCCGAGGCCCAGAAACGGTCCGCGAATTCAAGCATTAAGTTCATTTCGACTTCCTCGCACGGTTAGTCTTCTGCCGCATGGATTCGTCTAGCAACTTCTGAATGCGTTCAATCTCTTCCGCCGACAGCCCCCGATGCTCGATCAAGGCTGCCATCAGACGGTCAGGTTCACCCGCAAAGGTTTTGTCGACAAACTCAAGTACGCGATTGGCCAAACCCATGTCCTGTGCGACCCGCGCGCTGTAAAAACGCGTCCGGCCGATCACGCGGTGCGTCAGCCAGCCCTTCTGCTCCATACGCTCCATCATGGTCCGCACTGTGTTGCGCGCAACCGCGCGCTCGCGACCGATGATCTCGCGAACTTCGTAGGTAGAGATTTCGCCGCGATCCCACACAATCTGCATGATCTCACGTTGGGCCGGCGACAACGGTGGTAGCTCGGAAGGTTTCATGACGCTCCTTGATTTACGACAGTCGCCATTTTGGCTACTTATGTCGCCATGTCAATAGTTGAGCAAGAGATTTGCTAAATGGCTGAGTGGAAACTTGAGCAACCTTGACACACGCCCGGTGTGGTTCGCCGAAAGTCGTTAGCCGCGGTTCTCTTTGCAGCAGTAGCCAATCAATCGCCGGGACAAACCGACGCTAGTGCGCTGGGGAGAACTACCACTCCTGACGCGCGGATCAATCACGCACCAACTACCCACCTCACCCAATCGCCCACTCGTTCTGTAACGCGTGCCTAATTCTTGAGATTTCGTGGCGGACCCCAAGGGACATTTCAACTCTCGATTGAAGTATCAGTCTGTCGCAACTTGCGTGGCAGAGTCGCTGAATTTGAACAATTAGAGTGTCGGGGTGAACAATCGTATGAAACGATCGCGAATTCAATCGTTGCTGGCAGCAGCCGGGGTGGGGACACGAGCAATCAACCGAAGGAAGTCGGTGCGCAAGGGAATCCGTGGGGCGTTATCATCCCGGATGGCGTTTGAAACGCTCGAAGCTCGTCAAGTGATGGCGGGCGACGTCTCGGGCACCGTTTTCCTGGATGCCAATGCGAACGGCGTGGACGATCCCGAGGAGAATGGTCTCGCCGGGTGGACGGTCTTCGTGGACAGCAACGGTGACGGGCGGCTCAGTGCCGGCGAACCGATGTCGGTGACCGACACACGGGGCCGTTTCACGATCACGGGAGTTCCCGCCGCTCAACGCGTCGGCCTCTATGAAATCGTGCCGGCCGGCTACGAACCGACGCCTGGGTTCGCGGACAATCAAACGATCCGCGTGCGCGACAACAAGGAAACTCGAGTCAAGTTTCCCAACGTGACGTCGGTACCAACGACTGGCACGGTTTCCGGGTCGGTGTTCGACGACACCAACGGTAACGGCGCTTTTGATCCCGATGAAAACGGCCTGGCTGGCTGGACCGTATTCGCCGACATCAATGGTGACCACATCTTGACCACGGGTGAACCGTCGGCGTTGACCGACCGAGGCGGCAACTATCAGATCGCAAACGTACCAGGTGGCCCGGTCGACATCTATGAAGTGCCGCAAGACGGTTACATGCCAATCGCGTCAGGTCTCTTCCCGCTAGACAACGTTACGACCTCCCAACAGGTCGACGTGGTAGTCGGTGGCGACGTGACCGCGAACTTCTCCAACGCCATCCCACCCATCGGCAACATTCAAGGCTCAATGTGGCACGACGCTGATGGTGACGGCATCCGCGCCGTTACTGAATCCCCCCTAGTCGACCAAGCTGTCTACATCGACCTTAACAACAACGGATCACAGGACGCAGACGAGCCGTCACGCTTGACGGATCTGAATGGCGATTACGAGTTTGTTGGCATTCGCGCGGGTACCTACCGCGTTGCTGAAAACTTGCCATTGGGCTGGCAGACGTCTGATGGATCAGCTGCGAGCGTCGTCACGACGGTCACGACAGGCAGGACCAGCACCGTCGATTTCAAGAATTTCATTCCGGTTCCCGGCTCGATTGCCGGCCAAGTTTGGAATGACGCCAATCGTGACAATGCAATTTCGGCGGGTGAGAGCGGCTTATCTGACTGGGTCGTCTACATCGACGCCAATCGCAACGGTGCGTTAGATGTGGGCGAACGTAGCGCAACAACCGCCGCCGATGGCAGCTATACATTCTTGAACGTACCGTACGGAAACTATGTCGTTCGCCAAGTGGCGCAGTCCGGATTCGTGTCAACCAACACGGCGGGCGGAGCGCTGACGATTCGCGTGCTCAATGGCGAGAATATTCAGGAGGCGAATCTTGGCAATCGTGAAGTGACTGACTACACACTGTCAGGCAGCGCCTTCTTTGACGCCAATCAAAACGGCGTGCGTGATGCGGGTGAGCGAGGCTTGAGCGGCATTACGGTCTACCTCGACTACAACGACAACGGTATTCTCGACGCCGGTGAACCCAGCACTGCGACTTCAGTCGACCTGTTCTATACACCAAGCCAGGATGAAACGGGCGACTATTCATTCACGCACCTGGCACGTGGTACGTACAAAGTCCGGGAGATCGTGCCCGCCGAACTCTCTGCGACACCAGCCGCTGCCGCCGAACAGACGGTGCTGTTGGGGCCGGACAATGCCATCGACGTGGAGTTCGCCAATCAATATCGTCGCAATGAAATTCACGGCGTGGTTTGGGAGGATGCAAATTCAGATCGCATACGCGACCCAGAGGAAGCGGGACGCGCGGGCGTGACGGTCTATATCGATCTGAATCGCGATAACTTGGAAGATGAATCGGAACCACATGCGATCACGGGCGAAGACGGCAGTTACGCATTCTATGACCTGAGTCCCGGGGCGTACGTCGTCCGTGAACGTCCGGACAGCAGCCAGATCACTTATCCGACGACCGGTGGCGGTACACTATGGCCACAGGGCACAAGCAACTCTGCTATCGGCAACGTCACACCAGGCATCGTCGAGACGGTCTTGGCGGACGGCGAGTCGTATCGTCAAAGCTACAGCGTGACAATGTCGCAGGCTGGCATTAGCAAACTGGTCGACGTGTTCTTGCTATTCGATGACACGGGCAGCTTCACAAGCAATAGTCCCATCGTGCGTGCGGCGTTCCCCACGATCATCAGCACGCTGCAGTCGGCCTTGCCTGACGTCGACTTAGGCTTTGGCGTCGGGCGATTTGAAGAGTACGGCAGCTTCGCTTTGGAAAATGCAACGGGTCGCCCATTCATCCTAAACCAACCGATCGTGGCAGCGTCGACAACAGGATTTTCCACGTCGATTCAAGCAGCACTGGATCGCACCGCGCCAGGCTACGGCGGCGACCTCTCTGAAACCGACATTGAAGCACTGTATCAGTTGGTCACGGGTATCGGATTCGACGGCAACAACAATGGCTCGGTGCTTGACAGTGGACCAGCCGGTCTCGCTTCGACTCAACTCACGCCAGGAATTAGTGGCGACGTGCCCAGCTTTGCGTCGTTCACACCTGACTTGGCCAACAACGTGTTACCTGCGGCCGGGCCCGTCGGTGGTGGCGGCTTCCGCAATGGAGCTTTACCCGTCATCTTGACGGCGACCGACACGGGCTTTGTTTATCAACCCAACGGGGAAGCAGAAATCGTGGGCGCCGGCGGCGTGACGCTGCCCGTCACCAGCTTGACGCAATCGTCGCGTTCGACCACCCCGTTCGGCGCGGGCGCCGGATTGCAAGAGACGGTCACGGCATTGAATGCTTTGGGCGCACTTGTCATTGGTCTGGGTACCAACGCACAGGCTAACATCGCGCCGCGCTCCAGCTTGGAAGCACTCGCCACACTAACCGGAGCCGTGAATCAATCGGCCAATACGATTCCCAACGGCACACTCGATGAAATCGCGCCCGGAGATCCGCTCTACTTCCAAATCAGTACCGGCTTTGGCACCACCGTCGCACAGGGCATCACGGACGCAATTCGCAATGCCGTCACCAACGTCGCCATGAACGTGTCCGTGCGAGCAACCGATCCGCGCGTCCACATCATCAACTACACAGGCACGGTAAATGGAGTCGGCGCCGGCGACACAGCGACGTTTGACCTTGAGTTTGTCGGCGACGGCCGTCCACATCGTTTCGATTTGCAGTTTGTCCGCGAAGGCACCGACGTCGTACTGGGGTCGATCCCCGTCGTGCTCGGCACACCGATCGTGGGCGAAGGTTATCAGTATGACGAACTGGAAGACGGCGAAATCCATCACTCATCCGACTTCGGCCACTATGTCGTAAACACTCCACCAAGTTTTATCGTCGGTTCAGACCAGACGATCAGTGAAGATGCCGACTTAACCAGCGTTCCAAACTGGGCGTCGTCGATCAGCGCGGGCCCAGCTTCCGAAGCAAGTCAGACATTGCAGTTTCTCGCCACGACCGACAACGACTCTTTGTTCCAAGTGGCCCCGAGCGTTTCTCCGGACGGCACACTCAGCTTCGCACCGGCTGCTGATCAATTCGGCACTGCGATCGTTACGGTAAGACTCCGCGACAGTGCGGGTGGATTGAGCGTCCCTCAGTCGTTCGTCATCAATGTCACGCCCGTCAACGATGCTCCTGTCGCAGAGAATGATGCCTTCTTAACGTCGGAGGGAGCGACCTTAGACGTGCTGGCGGCAGGCGTTTTGAGTAACGATACGGACGTGGATGGCGATTCGCTTTCTGCCGTCTTAGTGACGCCACCGGCACACGGCACGATTACGCTGTCGAGCGACGGTGGCTTGCAGTATCAGCCGGAGGCCGGTTATAGCGGCACGGATAGCTTCACCTATATAGCCAACGACGGGGCGTTCGATTCAAACGCTGCGTCAGTGACGCTGACCATCATACCGGCAAATCAACCGCCGGTCGGTTTCGCGGATGCCTACGCGGTCGCTGAAGACGGCCTCTTAAATGTCGTCGCCACCAATGGCGTGTTGGCGAACGATACGGACATCAACCACGACGCACTGACGGCAACCTTGCAGTCTGGACCATCACACGGGTCGTTGACACTGGCGGCCGACGGGTCGTTCATCTACCGACCAGCGGCCAATTACTTCGGTGCGGACAGCTTCAGCTACCTGGCGCACGATGCATCAACCGCCTCAGACGCGACCGTCGTTACGCTGACAGTCAGTGCTGTCAATGACGCACCGGTGGCCAGCAACGACGCGTACAATGTCGACTACAACCAAACGCTGACCGTAGTGGCTCCTGGCGTGCTGGCCAATGACACGGACGTGGACGGTGACGCATTGTCGTCAGTCCTTGTTACGGGGGCGACTCATGGCAACGTCGTGCTGAACGCCGACGGATCGTTTAGCTATACGCCAGCGGCCAATTACTCCGGGGCAGACAGCTTTACCTATCGCGTCAATGATGCCACCGCGACGTCGAATTTGGGCACGGTTTCGCTTCTGGTTAGCACGCCAACAGTGAAGTTCTTCGTGGCCGACCTGGATCAGGCCGCGACCTTCCGCTACACCGCGACCGGCGACACGTTAACGACATCGGTACTGGACCGTTCAAATGACAAGCCCCGTGGCATTGCCTCCAACGCCGATGGCTCGATTCAGTGGGTCGTCGACACTTCTGGTGACGTGTTCGTCTATAACAATGCCGGTAGCTTGCTCGGTCGTTGGACACCGCGCAATGCGGGTAAGCCGGAAGGCATCACGGTTTCCGGCAACGATCTGTGGTTGGTTGATCCGACGCAAGATCTCGTCTTCAAGTTCACCGGCGGCGCGGCACTGCGTACGGGACGAGCAGATCCGAGCAGCAGCTTTGCTCTGAGTGCCGGCAATCAGAACGCGATGGATCTCGTCACAGACGGTGCCCACATCTGGGTTGTGGACGACGCAGCGACTGTGGACAGCGTGTTCCGTTACACAATTGGCGGATCGCTGGAAGGGAGTTGGACGATCGGCACGACAAATCCCAGCCCGACCGGCATCACACTCGACCCGACGAACGTGGATCACCTGTGGATCGTGGATGCGAGTACCGATCGAATCTATCAATATGACAACGCGACGACGCGTCTGTCCGGCAGCCAATCGCCGAACAGCAGCTTCCAGTTATCAACGATCAACACAAATCCTCAGGGGATCGCCGATCCCCGCACGGTCAGCTCGGCCAGTAGTGTCCGGTTGCACGGCCGCTCAAGAGGTGCGTTGACGATCGAAGATAACCTGTCGGTAATCGCAGCTGCCCGCGGTAAGGGCGAACTGCGGCACCGCGCAATCGACGCCGCCTTCGCGGATCTGTAAGCCCTAGCAGTACTGTTCAATCGGTAACCAGTTAGCACGCCTCCGTCTGAATCGGAGGCGTGCGTTTTTGTACTTATGGAGTGCGATCGCGCAGCTATCGCTTTGTACTCCAAAGTTCGCCGCCACGCGTTAGCGTCGGTTCTGTCCCGGCGCCGATTCAACCAGTGCCGAGAACCGCGGCTGGCGCCTTTCGGCGAACTGACTTTGGGATTACCAAATTGATACTGTGCAGCTAGAATTACGGCTCCCCTAAATCTACGGCTATCGACGACGCCGTAATAGGCAGTGACCAATAATTTCGCGCTCATCTTGCATATACGAACGAACCGGGCATACCAGCGAGTGCTTGAGATACATCCATGACCTACTCGATCAACGGCATCGGCACACAACACTACGGTGTACGCAATGAAGTTCGACGCAATGAAGTGTGCCCGCACTGTGGACGCGAAGTAAGTCTGAAGTCCTACGACACGACCAAGTATTTCGTCGTGTTCTTCATTCCTTTGATACCGCTGAAGAAGCTGCGGATCGTGGACGATTGCAGTTTCTGTCGTCGCTGGACGGAAGTTCGACTGGCTGATTGGGAAGAGCGAAAACAAACCGCACTGAGAGAGTGCTTAGAGCAGCTCAAAGCGAATGACACCGATCCGCAGGCCGTCGCTCAAGCAATCGCCACGGCAACTTCGTTTCAAGATGAGTCGATCCTGTTGCAGTTCCGCGAATTGGCGATGAGCATGACGGATCACGCCGACGTCCAGCGAGCGTTGGCGAGCGCACTTACCTACTTCGGCAATCATCAAGATGCAATCGTTTCGCTGCGACACGCCTTAGCGGCGGAAGACACTCGGCCGACTCGCGTGCAACTCGCAGCCGAACTTGTGCAAGTTGGTCAGACGAAAGAAGCCGACGCCTGCCTCGCTTACATCTGGGAAAACAATTCGCCCGAGCACGTTGGCCTGTGGCGCATGATTGCCGAAGGTTATCAACAGGAGTCGAATCACGAAGCGACGCTTGAGTGCATCAATCGAATGCTAACGCTCGAACCCTCGCTGGAGTCCGACAAGGAGTTTAAGGCGTTCCGCAAGAAGGCCGAAAAGTACCGCAAGAAGAATACCGTCTTAGCTACTCCCAAAGGCACGACGCGCCCTCAGAAGTCAAATACGCCTGGACTCGATTTAGCGAAATGGATCGGACCCGCGGTAGCGATCCTGCTGGTCCTCGGATACTTCGCGACCGCAATTTGGCGCGGCATGTCGCGGGAAGTGGATGTTGTGAACGGTCTATCGATTCCTTACACGGCAACAGTCAATGGTCAGTTTGTGCCGCTCGAACCCCACTCGCGCAGATCCATCACGATCTCGGAAGGGCAGGCGACTGTCTCCGGCGCTTCTGACGAAGTTGCGATTCCGGAACGCACCATTACGGTCAAGACGCCATTTTGGACACGCCCCTTCAAGCAGCATCGATTCGTGATCAATCCCGACGAGGCGGCCGCAATTGGGCGGGCAACAATCGTCTACGGCGATCGAAACGCAGAACCACAGGTGACGACGTCGGCTGGACAGTTCCTGTACTCTTACGAGGGCATCGACCATCCCTTCGAAGAACCACCGCAAACGATTGAGGTCTCAAATGACGGGATAGGTTATCGCGACATCCTGTTTCTCCTTTCACCCGACACCGAGTCCGTTTATCTCTCACGGCAAGAGCAAGTCACCATACTCAAGAATCGCCTCAAATTCGCCAAGGGTGCTCGATCGATACCGATCATGCGTGTCTTCGCTGAATTAGCTGAACCGGAAGATTTCTTAAACGTCGCCGCCAGCTTCATCGCGGAACGGCCACTGCTCGTAGAATGGCATCGCGTCTACCAGACCATCTCGGAGTCAGCGCGACCCGACCATGACTTGATTAGCGAATACAAGGCGCAGTTGGCACAGGACCCCAATAATTCGGATTTGCTCTACCTTACAGCGCGTCTGCATACCGATTTAAGGCAGCGCCGCGAGTTATTGAAACGTGCGCTCGATGTCGATCCCAATTCTCCCTATGCCAACCATGGCCTCGGCTACGAACTGCTCGCCAGCGGACGTTTCGACCGAGCGATGTCCTACGCAACCACGGCTTGGCAAGCGGCCCCATCGAACACGTTGTTTGCGACTTTGTACTACTATTGCCTGATCGCAAATGAGAATTTCGACGGCGCTATTGAGATCATCGAAACCAGTGGCCTGGTAGATTCCGTCCAGACCCTGGTGCAGACGATTCCGTTGCTGGTTGCGAAAGGCGAGGCGCCTACCGCAGCCGATGCGATCAATGCCTTTGTCAAAGCCTCCTACGGCGAGACTCCGTCCGCTCAACGAGACATGCTGCAGAACGCACTCCAGGACGTTCTCGACTACGCCGCCGGTAACTTCGATGATCTCAACGCGCGTTATGCCGACGAATTGAACAACGTAGAACCGTCATTCCAGGTATTGGTTTCGCAAGGACGCTTGGCGGAGGCAAGCGATCTACTCGACGCCAACGTTATGGTTTTGTCGGGATTTGAACCGTCCCTTTTTTTTCCTCATCTCGCACTTTACATCGCCGCATCGAGTCACAACGAGACGGCTTTGGCGGCTCGTCAATTGGAGTTGGCCATCGAGCTGCTCGCGACCGGCGACGCGGACGATCGACAGGTGGCAGACCTACTAAAGAATCCCGAACATGCAGGCGACGAACCGATCGTGCCGATGCGCTGGCCCGGTGACAGCCGGCTTGTCGCAGCAGCGCTAGCTAAACGCATTCCTAAGCATCAAGGGCAGTACCGCCAGCTCGCTGAAAAGCTCAACTTCGAACGCACGTTCCCGTACTGGGAACTGAAGAGAGACTTGGAGCGCACAACCGGTTTCGAGTGATATCGGCTGCGCGCCGCGAGCAGCGAGTACCTGTTGTCAAGTGAATGAGGGGACTCGTTTCCGCATGCCAATCAACGCGTTTGCTTCATCCTGCAGCCCGCCAGGATCCCCACCGCACTGAGACAGAATTGCATACCGAATCCGCTCGGTTCGGGCACGGACACTGCGTTCAAACGCTCCCCGCGATCGTATCCACCGTCTTGGAGCGCGATCACGAAGTCATTGGTCGAGAAATCGCCGTCGCCATTCCAATCTCCGGTCGCCCACGTCGCGTTACCAGTCACGCCGTCTTCATAGAGCCCGGCAACGAACACGCGCACAAGATCGTTCGAATCGAACACGCCGTCTAAGTTCGCATCGCCGAACCAGGTGCTACGGCGCCCATTTACCCAGGTGATGCGGTCCTGTTGATCGACTTGCCCATCGTGGTTGACGTCAAATCGCGCCCGGGGATCACCGGCCCGCACCTCCGCAGTTAGTGCATCGAGGTCATTCAGTGTCAGCATGCCGTCATAGTCAAAGTCACCGTCGAGCGCAGGTCCGGCGTCCAGGCGAACAATCACGCCGTCCCATTCATCATCGGGCAACTTTGCAATCCCTAAGATATAGATTTCGCCGGCCGAGTCGCGATTGACAGAGTGCACGTTGTAGGGCAGAGCGGCACCGAACTGATTCGGAACTACTTTAAAGGCCTCGCCGGTCGTGACATCTCCGTAAAATAACTTCGACGAAAAGTCGGAGAAGATGACATCACCTTCGAGCCCCGGAATCTCAGTGCCACGATAGGGCACGGCGCCCACAATCGCCCGTCCATCGCCGCGATCGTATTGAAACGCGGGCGGCAGAAAGCCGTTGTCTTCCATCACATCACCGATACCGTTGCCGTCGGCATCAACGTCCGGCAACACACCATGCGTGACTGGGTCGTAGACGAATGTACCCTCCATCCGGTTCCAACCAAAGTTCCCGCCGGCAACGATTGCTTCCACGCTTTCGATCGTCAGCTCACCAGTTTCCGACGCATACATTTGGCCGGTCACCGGATCGAACTCTAATCGAAACGGATTGCGTAGTCCCCACGCGTAGATCTCATCTAAGTTCCCACCGGGCCCGTCGACAAACGGATTGTCCGGCGGGACGCCATACTTTCCATTCGCGCTATTCGTACCGAGCGGATCAATTCGCAATACCTTGCCGAAGATGTTGCTCAGGATTTGCGAGTTGTCGGACATGATCGGCGGAACCGAAGCGGCAGTGCTGCCGTCGCCCGAGCCGATGTACAACATTCCATCTGGCGAGAATAACAGGTCACCCAGATTGTGATGCCAGCCCGGCTGCGTAACTCGCAACAACTCGCGTTTGCTGCCCGCACAGGTCAGATCGCACTCCATCGCGGCGACATCTGACATGGTGTATTCGTACAGCACATCTTGATGGTGATTGCCTGGTTGAATCGATTCGTAAAAGTCGGCCACACCCGAGTCGGAACGTTCCGGCTCTAGAGTGTAGAAGCGGCGATAGCCAGGCCTGGCAGGATCAGTGTAGTCCGGATGAAATGCGATGCTGGTTAAACCATGTGCGTCACCGATTTCAAAATTGGGACTGTATGTGGGGCTGGTATCGTGAAACAGATCCAGAAACGGCGTGTCGTTCACCGAGCCATTTCGATCCAACAGAAAAGCTACTCCACCGTACGTGGTGACAACAAGTTGTCCATTGCCATTCGGCAACTCGGCGAGATCAGTCGGTCCCACGCGCTGCGTGAACACGGGCGTGATGAATTCTCGTTGCACTGGCAGCCCCGTCGCGAACGA
>JAGQPK010000929.1 GCA_020426755.1 Planctomycetales bacterium | reverse complement strand
ATGATGATTGCGGAATTGTGAATGTTGAAGTCTGAAAACCACCATTCAATCCTCAATCCGAAATCCGAAATCCAGCTGTGGTTCCCTCCCCCCTTCCCCCCTCCCGCTATTGCGTTGCGCGAAGTGGATGCCATCGACGGGAGGGGGAACTGCCGCACGCAGTCGTCTGAACATCGGCGCTCTCCGCACGCGGCTGGCGCCTTTCGGCGAACTGCGCGATGCGTGTCACACTACCCGCACACGTCTACGTGTGCCGCAACGCTTCGACGGGCTGCATACAAGCGGCACGGCGGGCCGGATAGACGCCGAACATGACGCCTGTCAAGACGGAGATGCCCAGTGGCAACGCAATCGCCCAGGGCGTAATCACCGTCTGTACATTGGCGATGCGCGTGACGATGGCGGGAATGCACACGCCGACGCCGATGCCAATGAGGCCACCGACAGTAGAGAGCAGCATGCTTTCCGTAACGAACTGCGCAATGATGCTTCGTCGCCGCGCACCCAGTGCGCGGCGAATACCAATCTCGCGAGTGCGTTCCATCACAGATGCCAACATGATGTTCATGATGCCAATACCGCCCACGAGTAGTGAGATACCGGCAATGGATCCGAGCACAGCGTTAAACACCTTCTTCGTACGATCCATCTGACGTAGCAACTCGAACGGCACCATCAATTGATAGTCCTGTTTCCGATGAGTCGTAGCAATTAGCTTACGCACCATGTTGGCAATCTCTGGCATGTAGTGAACATCGCTGGCTCGCAATCCAATTTGGTGCAAGTCGAGCTTCTCGTAGCGTTTCGCGCCGCCCTCGACGATACGCGCTACGTTTTCGAAGCGAGCCTTCACCGTCGTGAATGGCACGTAGATGGCCTCATTCGGATCATACTCCATCGATGACTGCTCGCCATGTTCCACCAGCACGCCTACGACTTTGAAATAGCCTGAGGTTGATTTGATGCTTTGCCCCAGCGGCTCGTGATGTGCGAAGAGTCGTTTGGCGGCGGCCGCGCCGAGCACCACGACGTCGGCTGCCTGATCTTCATCAGGCATGGCAAGGAAGCGGCCGCTAGCGATCTCTAAACGATGAATATCAGCAAACGCAGGCGTTGTACCCACCACACGAACTTCCGCGACGCGTTCGCCGGCCCAAAATTCACGCTTGTCGATTTCGTATGTACCTGCGATCGATGCGAGATTGGGCACCAAACGTTGAATGCGATCGAGATCCTGTTGCGTAACACCATAGATGAGAATATCGCCCCCACTAGCGGTGGAATTGGCCGGCTGCGTGCTGCGTATAACCAACCGGTCAGGACCGAAACGAAGAAGCTGATCGCGTGCGTTGCGGCTCAAACCTTCACCGATCGCCAACATGGAGACGACCGAGGCCACTCCGAAAACGACCCCTAGTATCGTCAGAAACGATCGCAGTTTGTGCAACAACAGGCTCTTCAAGCCCGCAGCGATGACTCGGCGCTGAAATGACAACATCGTGCTATTCCCGCCCCAAGATGACTAACTCGCCTGCGTTGAGACCGGACCTGACTTCAACGAAATCGTCATTGGTCGCACCGAGTTCAAGCAGTCGCTTCTCTTCACGCCGCTTGACCGGATTCCACACCGCAGCGTAGGACTTGTCGTCATCACGTTGCACAGCGTGCACGGGAATCAAGATCACATCAGGTACGGTTTCAATCGCAATTTCAACCTTGGCATTCATCCCGGGACGGAGCGATGCCACGTTGCTCTGATCGATAAGGATCTTCGTCGCATAGAAATTGACTGTGCTTTTTCGCCAGTTCTGCAGATCCGGCAATGTCGAAATCTCTTGCGTATGTCCGGTCAACTCAACGCCGGGCAAAGCATCAATCTCGATGGTGGCGGTTTGTTCTGTCTTGATCAGATGCACGACTGCCTCGTGCACACTGGCTCGCACCAGCATACTATCTGTGCTGGGCAGCGTGAACAGATGTTGTCGTTGATGTACGATCGCGCCGTGCTTCACTGGCGGCGGTTCTTCTTCATCAGCGGCCAGTGGATAGAGGATCGAACCATCCTGCGGCGCTCGCACTGTGCATTTCTCGATCTGCTCCGCCAAATGATTAAGTCGCGTGACTTCCAAGTCTTCGGTGGCCTGCTGCGCGGCCAACTTTGTTTCCGCCTGCTCGATGACGGTTTTCGAGCGCTCGCGACTTCGTGCCAACGTGCGTGTTGCTTCCTCGACTTTGGACTCCAATTCCTGCAGCATTCGTACGTGCGTGAACTGCTCGAGCAACTCGAACTTCTGCTTGGCTGTTTCCAGCGCCACTTGTATTCGCAGCAACATTAGCCGGTCGGCATCCACTTGACCTTCACTGATGTAACCCAGCTCCTTCAACTCGGACGAATGCCGAATCCGTTCATTTGCCCGCTTTAGCTCCTCTTCTGCCAGCGTAATGTCACTTTCTGCCTGACGCTGCAGTTGCGGAAAGTCGCCGTCGA
>JAGQPK010000928.1 GCA_020426755.1 Planctomycetales bacterium | reverse complement strand
CGCACCGTAACTGGATAACCCATCGACGGCGGCAAGTTTGTACCGCCCGCTGGGTAGTTAACGGGCGGCAGCGTGAGTGCTTGATCTTCATAGGCAGGCGGCAGCACACCGGGAACGAACAGACCAAGCACGTCACCGGGGCCCAACAGGTAGTCTTCCGACGGACTCTGCCTCAAAAGTGACAATGGAATCGTCTGGCAACTCTCGCGGCGCGGCGCCGCAAGCAGTTCCGTTGGCAAGCGACGAACCGGGATACCGTTGAGTGTGGGGTTGGTGATTGCAGCACAACCGGCAGACAAGCTCAATGCGCCGACTGCTGCCAACAGGGTAATTACCCGGCAGACACGAATGCGTTCAGTACGCACAGCAGAACTATTCGTCACGATTCCCATCAGCATCGATCCATCTTGGCTGAGTTAAGGGAAGGCAGTCAGTCGCGTGTGGCTCGTCTGTTACCCCGACAGTGAACTCCGCGTCAGTTGCCCTCGGGCGACGGAATCATTTCCGTCGGCTGGAGCGAATCGAGATCCGCGCCAGCCGATTCGGCTGGCTCACGGTTCTCACTTCTTCTAAACCAAGAACGTTTCGCACGGTTGTCGGCGACGCGATCTTGATCGGTATCCTCTTGTTGGGGCGAGGGCTTTGGTAATACTTCGCCGTGTTCGGGTTGCGCCGCAAACATGCGACCGTACGGATAAGGGTAGGTGTCGTCGACGATCGCGTCGGACAATGGCACGGTGACGAGACTGCGATAAGATGTCATGCTCGCCGACTCGGCACCATGACGGTACCCGGCAAACCAATGTTCGGCCGCCTGGTGTCCAGCAAAGGACTGATACGTCGCCTTCCAGTAACGACGTGGCGGCAATGCGGGCGGCTCACCGTTTCCACCGCCCTCCAAGTAATCGACGAAACCGTCGATGTAGCCCTCACAGTAGTCGGGCGAATAGGGATCGCATGCGAAGTTATCCATCTCGGCACGACGTACTGAGATGGCTTGGTCGAGCGACGCCTGAGCTAACTCAATGAACTCTTTGTGTGTCAACTTCTCGTAAGCGTTGCGAGAGTACTGGATCGGCTCCACAATTGTTGTCCGCACGGCGTTCTCAGCCAAACGGCACCCTGGACCGACCATCGACAAGATCGCGAGATATCTGAGATAAACAACTCGCATGGAGCATCCGCACGTTGAACGAGATGAAGGTTGGCTTGGATCGCGACGAGTGCGATACGAACCCTATCACTCGTAAGAGTCGGAAGCCGGTCAACAAATCGATGACTCTTTTGCCAGCCAAACATCGGTGTGAGCGGTGGTCGGCGAGGGTCCATTCCACGTGGGGCAACCTTGACGCTGCTATCGTTCTATTGAGGGTCGCTCGGCAGCGTCAATAGCCCGGCAGCCGCCAGCTTTCGCCGTAGTTCGGATAGTTGCGTGTAATGGATCGCGTTCATTCCAGATGTGCGGGCAGCGTGGCAATTCTCAGCTACATCATCGATCAGCCAGCACTGTGCCGGGTGGCAATCAAGTTCCCGCACCACGAATTCAAAAGCACTGCTGGCCGGCTTGCGATGTCCGGTCCGGCAAGAGACGAACGTCCAGGGCAAGTATTCAGACAAACGCAAACGTGCCTCAATCGTTTGGTACCACGCTGGATAGTTGGAAAATGCATGCAGTTCACAGCCAGCATCCCGCAGCTCGCGGAGTAATTGCGGCGTGCCGGTGTCTCGCCATCGATAAGCGGCACCGACGTGCTGCAAAAAAGCAACGTGATCAAACGTGCGACCGTCAGCAAAGTAACTCTCCAGATAAAGCGATTCGGCGATCTGATTTAATTCAAACGCCTCCCAATTCCCGGCGCGTGTCTGCTGCATCAACTCAGCGGCGGTCAGCGCAAAGAACGCGGGGATTTCGCTGTTAAATGGGTTGTACACCAGCGTATCCATGACGTCGAAAAGCAGGATTGTGCGGTCGCGCATTGGGGCAGACTCATATTGGCATCTCGGCAGCGCTTTAACCAACTCGGACAACCGCCGCTGGTGGCGTGCTGCGAACGATATTCGCCGTTTCGAAATGGTTCGTTAGTTGAACGGTTAACGCTCAGTAGCTATCCTAAGAAGATGATTCAATTCGGTCGATAGCACGAGATGTTTGCCATGGGAAATGACTGGGACGCGGTCGCGTCTAGTCGCGAAAACGAGCTGCTGAGGTGTTGTGCTCGGGTGTCTCCGGACGCCGACGTTGCTCGCCGCATTACACAGCTTTCTTGCGAGCCTTTGAACTGGTCCGTTGTGCTCAATCGTAGTTGGTGGCACCGGATCCGACCGCTCGTCTTCCGTCACGTAATGGCAGTTCCAGGGCACACCATGCCTGCGGAAGTGCACGATCAGTTTGTCGAATTCGTGGACGAATTGTCGCAGCGTAGCCGTCGATTGGCGCAAGCGTTGACCGACGTCGAACAGATCTTCGAGCGCCATCAGATTCGCGGTC
>JAGQPK010000927.1 GCA_020426755.1 Planctomycetales bacterium | reverse complement strand
CGTACGCGTTGAATTGACGCCCGAGGTACATCACGGGCAGCCACAAGCCACGTGGGTGGGAGGGCAGGGCACCTTTCAAAAGCTGACCGGACGGCAGCGAGAGGTGTATCAAGACTTGCTGATGGGGCTCAACTTTCAGCCCGGTCAGACCATTGTGCTCAGTTGCACTCCAGACCGGAAAGGCCTGGGGCACAACTTCTTTGTCGAGGACGGCCGGGGCGATCCGCAGCAGAAGTTGTTGCTGATCCGCCTGGCGCAGGTCCAACGTGACGAGCTTTTCGAGACCGTTCAGGAGTAGGCGGGTATCGGGGAGGGATTGTCAGCTTCCCTGGCAATCTCCATAATCGATCGTGAATTGATTGATTGAAGTTTGATCATTCGGAGGGTACCCGGGCGGACGCTCCCCGTAGATCAATGTCCTCCCACGATTTCTAGCTTGAAAACTGACTAGGAGCACGACCATGGCCTTAGTTCCCCTCCGTACTCTCCTCGATCACGCCGCTGAAAACGACTACGGCGTTGCCGCGTTCAATGTTAATAACATGGAACAGATCCAGGCCATCATGGAAGCGGCCAAGGAAACGGATTCGCCCGTGATCATCCAAGCCTCACGCGGTGCTCGTTCTTATTCCCAAGACAACTATTTGCGTCACTTGATGCTGGCCGCTGCGGAACTTTACCCAAACATCCCGACGGTGATGCACCAGGATCACGGCAACAGCCCGGCCACCTGCTTGAGCGCCATCGAGAACGGCTTCACGTCGGTCATGATGGATGGCTCGCTGATGGACGATGGAAAGACCCCGGCAACTTACGAGTACAACGTGAAGGTGACGAAGGAAGTTGTCCAATTGGCACACGCTCGTAATGTGTCGGTGGAAGGCGAACTGGGGTGCTTGGGGTCGCTGGAAAGCGGCGAAGGCGAGCAGGAAGACGGTCACGGTGCGGAAGGCGTTCTGTCGCACGATCAGCTGCTGACCGATCCGGACCAAGCTGCCGACTTCGTGGCCGCCACGGGCTGCGATGCGTTGGCTGTCGCGATCGGTACCAGCCACGGGGCCTACAAGTTCACGCGTGAACCCGACGGCGAGATCCTAGCGATGGATCGTATTGAAGCGATCCACCGCAAGCTGCCCAACACCCACTTGGTGATGCACGGTAGCAGCTCCGTTCCGCAGGACCTGCAAGACATCATCAACAAGTATGGCGGCAAGCTCCGTCAGACTTGGGGTGTGCCCGTTGAAGAAATCCAACGCGGCATCAAGTCCGGCGTTCGCAAGATCAATGTCGACACCGACAACCGCTTGGCCATGACGGGCGCCATCCGCAAGGTGCTGTGGGAAAGCCCGGAAAAGTTCGATCCGCGCGACTACCTGAAGCCCGCTCGTGAAGCGATGAAGAAGGTCTGCATCGACCGCATGGTAGCCTTCGGCCAAGCCGGTAACGCCAGCAAGATTCGCATCGGCGCAACGGTCGGCTAGAGCGGAAGATTGAATATCGAATTCTGAATATCGAATGTCGAATGTTGAAGTAGGCACGCATTGCGCTTCTACTGCAGAATTCGATATTCAAAATTCTGAATGTTGAAGTCGGGTGTCACTTCAGCGTTCCCCAGTCAGCAATCGTCATTCGACAATCATGACGCGCGAGAAGCGTGGCTAACGCCAAAGCCTCGAACCAATGCAGTTCGCCGCTTTGGCAGTTCGCCGCAACGCGTTAGCGTCGGTTTGACCCGGCGCAGACTTCTCCAATGCAGAGCACCGCGGCTACCGCCCAAATGATCTTAGTTTGGATGATCGCGGCATCGGAGCGGAGCAATCGAGCATCTGCAGCAATGCATTCGCATCTATTCCGGGGGAAGTTCCAGCGAGCTGGTGTTTCCGGGGCAACGCCCCAGCCGATAGCCTAGCCCAGTCCGCCGGGCTGGGTCCCCGTACGGAATAGCGACGACAAAGGGCCAACGGCCCGAGATCCGGCGAACGAGATGTTGAAGTAGGACCCAGTCACTCTTCACTTCAACATTCGACATTCGACATTCGACATTGGCCGCTACCGCGCAACCGAAACCAGGTTCTCTACCGAGATACCGAGTTCTCTCATCACGGTGTCGCCGGGAGCGCTGATGCCGAAGCGGTCGATGCCGACGACCTTGCCTTGGCAGCCGACGTACTTCCACCACAGGCCGGTGACGCCAGCTTCGATGGCAGTTCGGTTCTGGCAAGCGGCTGGCAGCACGCTTTCACGGTATTCGGCGGATTGTCGGTCGAACCGTTCGCAGCAGGGCATCGACACAACGCGGGTGCCGCTGCCGAGTTGCTTGGCGGCTTCGACGGCCAGGCCGAGTTCGCTGCCGGTGCCGATCAGGATTCGTTCGAGCGTGCTCGTTTCTTGGACGGCGATGTAGCCGCCCCGAAGTGCCCCTTCCCGACGCGTCTTCACCGGCACCGCATTGAGTGTCGCCACCTTTTGGCGGGACAGCAACAGCACGGTC
>JAGQPK010000926.1 GCA_020426755.1 Planctomycetales bacterium | reverse complement strand
CGCGGAGCCCGTCGCGGAGAGTGAGCGCGCCAAGTCGTCGCGCCGGTTGTTGCGTCAGAATGTGACCGAAGATGAGATCGCCGAAGTCGTCAGCTCTTGGACCGGCGTTCCGGTCTCCCGCATGCTGGAGACTGAAAAGGCCAAGCTGTTGGTCATGGAAGAGCGATTGCACTTGCGTGTGATTGGTCAGCATGAAGCCGTCGAGGCGGTGTCGAACGCCGTTCGTCGCAGCCGTAGCGGGTTGCAGGATCCGAATCGACCAATTGGCTCGTTCCTGTTCCTAGGTCCCACCGGTGTGGGAAAGACGGAGTTGTGCAAGGCGTTAGCGGAAGTGTTGTTTGATGACGAAAACGCGATGGTCCGCTTGGACATGAGCGAATTCATGGAACGGCACACCGTCAGTCGATTGATCGGTGCTCCTCCTGGCTACGTCGGTTACGAGGAAGGCGGCAAGCTGACGGAAGCCGTTCGGCGGCGACCCTATTGTGTGATCCTGTTGGACGAAATCGAGAAGGCACATCGGGATGTCTTCAACGTGCTACTGCAGTTGTTGGATGACGGCCGTCTTACGGACAATCACGGACATACGGTCGACTTCACCAACACGATTGTGGTCATGACCAGCAATGTTGGCAGTCAGGCGATTCATCAGATCACTAGCGAGGGTGGTACGGAAGATGAACTGCGTGCGGCTGTGTTGGGGAATCTCAAGGGCCACTTCACACCTGAGTTCCTCAACCGGATCGACGAAACGATCATTTTCCAACCACTGGACCGTCAGGAGATCCGACGGGTGGTCGACTTGCAGATCAACCGGCTCGAAAAATTACTAGCGGCCAACGATCTGAAGCTGATCGTGACTGAGGCGGCTCGCAATCAGATTGCTGTCGACGGCTATGATCCCGCGTATGGTGCGCGTCCGTTGAAGCGTGTGATCCAGCAACGGTTGCAGAACCCGCTGGCTGCCGAACTGCTGCGGGGCGACTTTGCTCCCGGCAGTGCGGTTAAGATCGATTGCCAAAATGGCGAGTTTACGTTCGCGGCTGCCGGTGACGAACCGACCGCCGTGGTCGGCTCGATCGTGGAGGAAGATTTCGCGAATCGTAACTAGGCGATGTCGGCTCGCCGAAAGACAAGAATTCGCTAGTTCGCCGCAAGGCGCGAAATAGTTAGTTCGCCGCAAGGCGCCAGCCGCGGTTCTCTTCAGGATTTCTGAATGCTGATTTCGGATGTTTGATTTTTGAATGAGGATCTCATCAGTCCTCAATCAAAGCTCGCGTCTAGACGGAACCGACGTTAACGCGTTGCGGCGAACTACGCGCATGGCGGCGAACTACGCGCGTCTACACGGTGTACTAGTTCGCCGCAAGGCGCCAGCCGCGGTTCTCTTGATGATTTCTGAATGCTGATTTCGGATGTTTGATTTTTGAATGAGGATCTTATCGGTTCTCAATCAAAGCTCGTGCCGGGACAGAACCGACGCTAACGCGTTGCGGCGAACTACTTCACGTAGCTGCGCGTTTTGCGTCAAACGAGTACTACGAGCAATCGGCATTTCCGGGTACGATAGACGTCACCCGTTTGGAAGTCGTCCCATCGTCCCCGCTGGCCCGTGTGCTCCCTATGTCAAAATCGCTTTCCCTCCGCACGTTAACGCTCGGCTGCAAAGTCAATCAGTACGAGACCGAGTTCGTTCGGCAGGGTCTTATCGATGCCGGCCACTATCGCGACGCGGATGAGGGCGAGTCGGCCGACTTGTGCATTATTAACACGTGCACCGTTACCAACGAAGGCGATTCCAAAAGCCGTCAGGCGATTCGTCGGCTGGCTCGCAATAATCCGGCAGCCCGGGTTGTTGTCATGGGATGCTACGCGACTCGCGCACCCGAAGAATTGCGTGTGCTGCCAAACGTTGTCGAGGTGGTTACGGACAAACGCGAGTTGCCGGATCTGTTGGGACGATTTGGAGTCGTCGATATCCCCAACGGGATCTCTCGCTTCGGCGATCGTCATCGAGCTTACATCAAGGTGCAAGACGGTTGCTTATTGCGTTGCAGCTATTGCATCATACCTCAGGTACGTCCCGAGATGCACAGCCGCGCTTCTCACGAGATCGTGGAGGAAGCTCGCCGTTTGATCGATAACGATTATCGTGAGATCGTGCTTACAGGGATTCACTTGGGGCACTACGGTGTCGATCACAACAGTGGCAAGGCGAAGGCCGATTGGAATCGACTGTCCACCTTGGTTCGCCGGTTGGTCGAGATTCCTGGTGAGTTTCGCATCCGGCTGTCGAGTATTGAAGCGACCGAAGTGACCCGCGAGTTGTTAGAGGTGATGCGTGATCATGCCGACAAGGTGTGTCCTCATTTGCATGTTTGCCTGCAAAGCGGTTCCGATGATGTGTTGCGGCGAATGAAGCGTCGCTGGGGTAGCCAGCGATTCATCGATCGCTGCGCGCTCGTTCGCGATTACTTGCACAAGCCCGCGTT
>JAGQPK010000925.1 GCA_020426755.1 Planctomycetales bacterium | reverse complement strand
TACCACTTCGCAATAGGTCACTTTAAGATGGCCACGCCGAGATAGACACGCCGAGATAGACACGCCGAGATAGACACGCCGACGGTTAGTTGCCAAGGTGGCGAACGCCAGTTAACTGCGGTTGATCCGCCTTTCGGACCAAAGCTCGTATGTTGTTGCGGAGAACGAGATTGAATCCCATTTCCGAGCGGTGACAAAGCACTAGGAATGCGGTGCTAATTGGCTATGATGATAGGCCAACGGACGAATCATTCTTTAATGCAATCGCGTTGCAAGGAATCAAACGCATGCAACTCTTGGAATCGACCACGCTCTTCGCAGCAGATGCGACAACCGGCTGGCTGCTCGTTGTGCTCGCCTTTCTCATGTTCATCGCCGCGATCGTGCTGGTCGTGGTTGCCATGTACGGCAAGCTCTGGTTTCAAGCATATATGTCCGGCGCGGACGTGTCGTTCTACAGCTTGGTCGGCATGACGTTTCGCCAAGTCAATCCCCGCGTGATCGTGACTGCCAAGGTCATGGCAGCTCAGGCGGGCCTCAGCATCGATCGCCGGAGTGGAATTTCTACGTCACGCATCGAAGCTCATTATCTGGCTGGCGGCAACGTGATGGGCGTGATCAATGCCATCATCGCGGCACACCGCGCGGGTATCGATTTGGATTTCGATCGAGCCGCTGCCATCGACTTGGCGGGACGCGATGTTCTCGACGCAGTCCGCACCAGCGTTCATCCCAAGGTCATCGACTGCCCTGATCCGGATCGCAGCGGCAAGACAACGCTCAGTGCCATCGCAAAGAACGGCGTCGAACTCAAAATTCGCGCCCGCGTCACCGTGCGAACGAACTTAGAACAATTGATCGGTGGCGCTACCGAGGAAACCATCATTGCTCGCGTTGGTGAGAGCATCATTTCCTCAATCGGTTCCTCAGCAACCCATTTGGAAGTGCTGGAAAACCCCGATCGGATCTCGCGCACGGTATTAAGCCGCCGTTTGGATGCGCATACGGCGTTCGAAATCGTGTCAATTGACATCGCCGACATCGATGTAGGCGAGAACATTGGTGCGCGTCTGCAAGCCGATCAAGCCGAAGCGGATACGCGAGTCGCTCGCGCAGAAGCCGAGCAGCGTCGTGCCGAAGCCGTTGCCTACGAACAAGAGATGAAAGCCAGCGTCGCCGAGAATCGGGCTCGACTGGTGCTCGCTGAAGCCCAAGTGCCCAAGGCCATGGCAGAAGCGTTCCGCCAAGGCACACTGCACACCCAGTAATGCTCGACACCCAGTAATGCTCGACACCCAGTAATGCTCGACACCCAGTAATGCTCGACACTCAGTAGCGCGCGAGTCACACCAGCAAGACTCACGCAGTGCACAGCACGTGCACTACGCAGCGCATTCGTGCAAACGAGCCTGCGTCACAAACCGTTTCGTGACGCAAGGTTCGATCTGCGGCTAGGCGAATAATCCCGTGACGGCTTCCGCCTTAACCATCTCGCGCGGCTGATTCAGATGGTTATAGACGATCGTTTGCGGATTCAATCCGAGCGCATGGTAAATCGTGGCCAACAACTGCGTGGGGTGAACACCTCCGTCAACGGGCGCCGACGCCGTCTTGTCTGACTTGCCGTACACGACACCGCGACCGATTCCCGCGCCCGCCACGCAAGCGGTGTAGCAGTAGGGCCAATGGTCGCGACCATCGTCGCTATTGCCATTCCCCGATGTACTCACACCGCGTTGTGGACTACGTCCAAATTCGCCGACCGCAACCACCAGCGTTTCATCCAGTAAGCCACGGTCGTCCAAGTCGGCAATCAAAGCCGAGAGTCCGGCGTCCAGCATGGGCGCGGATTGATCTTTCATGCGTTTCGACAGACCGCTGTGATGGTCCCACGAATGATTGTCCGAGTTGGCGACCTTGGGCCAGATTACTTCGACGACGCGCGTGCCCGCTTCCACCAAGCGCCGAGCCAATAGACAGCTTTGTCCAAACGTATTGCGTCCGTATCGCTCACGCATCGCGTCCGATTCTTGACGCAAGTCAAACGCTTCACGTGCTCGCCCCGATACGATTAAGCTCAATGCGGATTCGTAATACTCATCGAGATCGTACTTTGCCACCGCGCGATCGATGTCCGGCATGCCTTCGTTGATCAAATCGCGCAGCCGTGCGCGACGTTCGAGACGCGTCGTCGATACGTCGGAGCGGAGTTTTAGATCGTCGATATTAATCCGCTCCATCTTTTCCATATCCATGTCGTCGCCGGTCGGATAAAGCGTGTAAGGATCAAATGCACGCCCCAAGAATCCCGCCGTGCCGCCTTTTCCGACAACGCCACTCTCCTGCAACGGCCGCGGCAACATCACGAACGGCAACATCGGCACTTCCGGTGGCTTCATCCGCGCAATGTTCGAACCGAATGTAGGGAAGTCTTTCGGCGTCGGCGGCTCGAGCTGCCCGGACGGACTGACTTTGTCCGCCGTATAGCCGGTA
>JAGQPK010000924.1 GCA_020426755.1 Planctomycetales bacterium | reverse complement strand
ACTCATGGAGACTCGACTCGCAACTCGTCACGCTGAGCGCTTGTGAAACGGCGCTGGGGCCGTCAATTGAGGGCGAGTATTTGCTGGGGTTTTCGCAAGCGTTCCTGTTGGCTGGCAGCCGATCAATCGTGGCGAGCATGTGGGCCGTCCGCGACGATTCTACGGCATTGCTGATGCATCGCTTTTATCAAAACCTCGTTACTCGGCCACCGGCGACTGGGTACACACCAACCACAGCCGAGGCCTTGCGCGAAGCGAAGCAATGGTTGCGAACGCTTGACATTCGCGAACTGGACGAACACCTACAACAGGTTCCTCCTGAGCTCCGTAGTCGTGTGCGCCGTCGCTTGGCGGCAACAGAAACCCAGGCGGCACGACCTTTTGAACATCCGTACTTCTGGGCGCCGTTTATACTGATTGGTAATGATGGCCGTCCGGCTGCTGTAGTCGATACGACGATTGAGGAATAACCTGATGAGACGCCACCGTCAAAAACGTGACGTCACAAGGCGTTGGCTAACTGCCGGCATCGAACCGCTGGAGGCTCGCTTGCCATTGGCTCAGATCTCCGGTGTCGTTTGGAACGACGTCAATCACGATGGACGGCGCGGCAAGTCGGAAGATGAGATGCGTGCGCCTGACATCGTCGTGCGGCTCCTCGATGAGAACGAGCATGAGCTCAAAGTAACGACCACCGATGTTGATGGCGCCTTTGACTTTCAGGGTGTGTACGTCGGCGAGTACCAACTTGAGTTCATACCGACCGACGACGTCGACTTTACCGAACCGAACGTAGGCGGCGACGGCAAGGACAGCGATGTCATACCAGGTACCGGGAAGACGGCCAAGTTTCAAGTTTTCAGCGACTCAGATCAGTTGGAAGATATTGATGCGGGGTTGTACTTGACGAATGGTACCGAAACCGTCAGTGGCTCGGTGTGGAACGACATTAATGGTGACGGCATCCGCTCGGCAAACGAACCGCCTCTAAATGGGGTTGAAGTTCAATTGGAACATTACGCGGGCGGGAAGCTGTTGGAAACGCTGACCGATTCCGCGGGACGGTTTCAGTTCTTAGCCACGCACGTTCTTCCTGGCGACTATCGATTGGACTTCCGCCGACCGGACTTCCCGGATGATCAATGGGAGATCTCGCCGCGGCACGCCAACCCGGACTTAGACCGTCAGCTGCTAAGTGATGCAGATCCGATCAACGGCAAAACAAAGATCTTCAGCGTGGCAGCCAACTCAGGCAGCGATCTGCCGGACGGACCTACGTTCTATGCTGGGTTCTTTCACTCAGCGACGATTGCCGGTCAGATTTGGCACGACCTGAATCGCAACGGGCAACGAGAGATCGGTGAAGTCGGTGCTCATCAACGCGTTGTTGAGTTGCTTGATGCAGCCGGCAACATTCTGAACACGGCCGAGACAAACTCGACCGGTGAATATCGCTTTGTCGTCATGCCCGGCGTGTATCAGCTGGCTGTCGAGTTTCCTGATTCACTTGCCATCTCGCCACCGAACAGTGGAGATGACTTGACGGATAGTGATTTCCTAACCGCCTCAAGCTCACCTGGCGACAACATCACGCGTGCGACAACCGCGCAGTTCACTGTACTGAATGCCCTGGATCGAGCGACCTATGATCTCGGCGTGTACGCTCCGTATGGAGCGCATGATGTACGCGGTCGCGTCTGGACAGATGAGAATGCGAACGGTCTGCAGGATACCAACGAACAACAAGCGTTTCCCACAACCGTCTACTTGGAAGCAAATGGACAGAACGTTATCGCCGCGACAGCGACGGACTCGCATGGTAATTATCGCTTCGATGGCCAAACGCTGCTGCCGGGCAACTACAACGTGGCCATTCGCCTCGCTTCCGTCTCCAGAACCGGGATCAGTCCGCGCAACATCAGCGGCGGCCAGACGACAATCGACAGCGACGCCCACCCTGTTACAGGCAAGACGCCACCCTTTGCTTTGGACGCCGGCACTCCTCTAGAACCTCGGTCGGTCGTGCAACGCGACATCGGAATGTTTACCTACGCGTCCGTTTCAGGGCAGATTTGGAATGACAGCTCCCACGACGGTGTCTTCGATGCGAACGAAGACACTCTCGGTGGCGTTCAGGTAACGCTTCATTTGGATGACGGAAGACTTGTGGCTCGGACCTCGAGCGCCAGCTTCGGTTCGTACCAGTTCCCGCGCGTGCTGCCAGGCCGAGAGTACTACGTTGAAGTCCAGTCCATCGACGGCACTCATTTCACGACCCTCGCTCACTCTCCCAGCGCCTCGCCACATACGAACGTTGACCCGAATACCGGACGTACTCCTACCTTCTCCGTTCGCTCGGGTGAGCAACTTACCTTCTATGCTGGTGTTCGCGGCGACGACGAGACGACCGGATTTCGCGGTATTGTCTGGAACGATCTAGATGGCGATGGCGTCCGAGATGACAACGAACCTGGCCTGGCCGGCCTGGTAGTGACTGCG
>JAGQPK010000923.1 GCA_020426755.1 Planctomycetales bacterium | reverse complement strand
ATCCGGTCGGGTCAGCTCAGGCGGGCTTCGCCGCCGCGCTCAATATCGGCCCCAGTCCGACGTTCGCAGATCCGGACCAGAAGGTCGAGGTTCATTTAATTGACTATGACGGAGACCTGTACGGCACCGAGCTGACGGTTGACTTTCTAGATCGGTTGCGAGACATTCAAACGTTCGAAACCGTCGCACAGTTGCAGAGTCAATTGAATGCGGACGTCATGGCTGCTCGGCAAGTTTGCGCAGGTGGCGAAATACGTTGATAGCGAGGACACGATTTAGATGGGTATCGATTGGCCGGAGTTTGTTCGCACCATTCATCAGTATGACCGCTTCTTGCTGACAAGCCATATTCGGCCAGATTGCGATGCGCTCGGCAGTGAATTGGGCATGGCCGGAATTCTCGAGTCGCTGGGTAAGGATGTGCGCATCGTCAACGGCCACGCCACGCCGCCGAATCTTCAATTTCTCGATCCAGATCGGAAGATCCAAGCGATCAACGAGGATGTGTCGGCCGAGCAGCTGTCTGATCGTCAGTTGTTGATGATCTTGGACACGAGCGCCTGGGCTCAACTGGGGCCTATGTCGGAGGTGGTCAAGTCCACGTCGGCGGAAAAAATCATCTTGGATCATCACGTCAGTCAAGACGATCTCGGCGCGCGGGCTTTTAAAGACACCACGTCCGAAGCAACCGGACGACTCGTTGCGGAAGCAGCCAAGCAGTTGGGCGTCAAGTTGACCGCGCCGATTGCGACCGCGCTGTACGCCGCCATCGCCACCGATACCGGTTGGTTTCGATTTCCTTCGGTGACTCCGGCCACCTATCGCTGTATTGCCGAATTGATGGAAGCCGGCGCGAGCCCGCCGCAGATCTATGGCGATCTTTATGAACAAGAGACGCTCGGCCGCAGTCGTCTGCGGGGTGTCATTTTGTCGCGGCTGCAAACCGAACTTGACGGCACGTTTGTGCATACTTACGTGCTCAAGGAAGATTTCGCCAACACGGGTGCGTTGCCGCAAGATACAGAAGATGCCATTAACTTGTCGCTGGCCATCGCCGGCACAAAGTTCGCAGTTATCCTTGTCGAGCAACTAACCGGCGGGTTTAAGCTTAGTTTTCGCAGCCGTTGCCAGCTGGAGAGCAACGTCATTGCTGGGCATTTTGGTGGTGGTGGCCACAAAGCGGCTGCCGGCGCGTTTATCAACGCGCCCTTCGAGCAGGCTCAGAAAGAGGTGTTGGATTACGTTCGGCAACAGTTACAATCTTAGGTGCATCACTTGATGTTGGTTGAGTAACTCGTTGCCGTAAGACTCGGTTGCGAGTTGCTTACCACCTTCGCCACACGCCTGCCTAGTTTGCTTCCTGCACGGGAACTCGCCATGACGCACGCCGACGGAAACGCGGATCGTTCTCTTCCACCGACGATGCAACCACGTCGCGGATTTGTGGGACTCGTGGCCGGCGGCATTAGTGTCATGTTGGGATTGTTGCCGGCGGGTTTGGGCACGGCCTTTTTCTTAGACCCGATTCTGCGCAAGCGTGACACCGCGGGCGGCGCGACAGGCGAAAGTGGAGACGATCCGACGGCCGCCGGCTTCATTCGGCTCAATTTGAACTTTGCTTCCTTACCGGCCGATGGGGCCCCCGTCGCCGCGAAAGTTGTGGCAGATAAAGTCGACGCTTGGAACCGTTTTCAAAATGTTGAGATCGGAACGATCTGGGTGCGTCGCATCGGCGATGAGCAAGTCCAGGTCTTCAATGCGACCTGCCCTCATCTGGGTTGCGCGGTGGATTATCGTGCTGGCCGCAATGATTTCTTTTGTCCTTGCCATACGAGCTCCTTCGCGCTGGACGGTGCACGTACCAACCAGATTCCGCCGCGCGGCATGGATCAGCTTGATGTGAAATTAGATTCCGCCACCGGTGCCATGTGGGTTAAGTATCAAAACTTCCGCGCGGGCACCCCAGAACAGATTCCGGTCGCATGAATCGTCTGCTCGATTGGTTTGACCATCGCACGGGATATCGACACCTACTGAACGAAGCGCTCTATGAGCCGGTGCCGGGAGGCGCGCGGTGGCGTTATGTGTGGGGCAGCACGCTCGTCTTCACTTTCGCGCTCCAGGTGATCACCGGTTTACTGCTGTGGACCGCTTATAGTCCGAGCGCTCAGACCGCTTGGGAAAGTGTTTACTACATCCAGCATGAAATGACGCTGGGCTCCGTTATCCGTGGCATTCACCATTACTCCGCGCAGTTCATGGTCGTGCTGTTGGCGGTGCATCTAATGCAAGTCATCATTGACGGCGCGTATCGCGCGCCGCGCGAGATCAATTTTTGGCTCGGCATGATTCTCGCCAAGATCGTGCTGGGGCTTTCGCTGACCGGCTATCTGCTGCCCTGGGATCAGAAGGGCTACTACGCGACGCAGGTCTCGACGAAGATCATGGGTGCCACCCCGATTATCGGGAATCAACTGCAGTTGCTCGCGCAGGGCGGTCCCG